>DBGGTD010000126.1:0-8879 GCA_051162585.1 Elainellaceae cyanobacterium | reverse complement strand
AATGAGGTCTTGGCGAATTGCGGGTGCTAACCAATAATCACCCAGCGTCACTATATCGGCAGGAGACGGCGGGCGAGAGGGTTGGTTAGGGAGCGGAAGAGGGAGCGGACGGCGGGACTGTTCGGCTGGAGTTCCCCAGGTTTGCAGCAGTTCGTAAATTTCGTCGAGCTGACTCACGGGAGCAAAATCGAGCGGTAGATTTTGCTGAAGACTTTTTTGAAATAAATCGAGCAGTTGAGACGGCATTGAATGAGCCAAAAATCGGACGCTCATCGCAGATCGACCGCGTCTGCTACAGCCTCCTAAAAGCTGACTGAGCACGATTAGGCTGGCTCCTTTCAAGAGCGATCGCCGACTGAATGACACGTTACGCATGGCTTACAAAAAATAGCTGACCCATTCCAATCATTATGCCTCTGGAGTTTTATGTTCTACACCAAAGCCCACCAAATCAATCACGGTGGGAGGCTCTCCAGCCGGGGGGTTTTGGTAGGTGACAATCGTTCTCAATCGCAGGTCGGGCGCAATCAGACGCATCTGATCGACCGCAACAGACCGGCTGTAGTAGGTAATCATTTCTAACGTGTGTCGAGCGGGCTGATAGGTAAATCGTCCGGCGATCGCCCCAGCTTCTGAATAGCCTTGATCTCGAAGGTAAAAGCCCTGAATCACCTCACTATCTGCATTGCTAACGTAGGCGGCAACCGGCAGATGAGCGAATTTAGGAAGCGATATGTTAGCAGTGACCTGATTGTCTGGCACAAACAGCGCCTTTAGGCGCATTGACACTTCTTCACCCGTTTCTGATCGAGTATCAAAGGCGATCGCAAACCCTGGACATGCCGTATCCACATAGGCCACATCCCTATTAAGTTTAATGGCGTCAAACCCATCTGACGAATCTGAACCCGATAATATTCGCTGCTTTTCGTTGTAATCAAGCGTGTTAACTCGAAATTCGGTATAGGAGCGCTCAATCTCTCCGTTGAGCACGGAATGATAGGTTCGTTCCGTTTTCCACTGTCCCGCACAGGCTGAAAAAAAATCTTGAAAGCTTAGCATAAATCTTGCATGATACGGCTAATTTATCAACGTATCGGTTAACTGAATCAACTCAAATTTTAGAGGGATTGCCCTTTCTCAATTTTGCCAGACCCAGAAAAGCTCGAAGCTCAAAAATTTAACTTGGTTTTTCCTAAGGGTTTTCATAAAACAGGGATAAATTCTTATCAATATTCCAACTTATATCGAGTCGAGTTTATAGTAAATCACGAACCAAATTTAATTGATTTAGGTCGGGCTGAGAGACATCAATCTTAAGTCGAAGGCTTGAAAGTAAAATCCTCGAAAGGCTTGGCATAACGGCAAATGTCGGTGAGTAATGATCACCATTTGCTTAGAAAGCGCATGAATGTATCACGCATTTAAGCACCCATAATCACCAAATATTGAGGGGAAGATGAGTGAGCCTCAATGTTTTGAAATAAATTCTCGCTGAAATATTGACTAAAGATTAAATGATTCAGTAATAGCTTCTCGTTTAGAGCTTCTTTTCTTAGTATGGAATTGCAAAGACGATTTAGTCGAACGTTTGAAGGCACCACATGGATTTACTCCACGAGCAAATTGCTATTCTCAATGCCAAGGTTGATGCATTGCACGAGTCAGTTAGTCAAACCAATAGTGCAATTTCCAAACTTAAGGTAAATTCAACCAATCGAGTTCCCTATTCTCAATCTGGAGGAAGTGCTAGGAGCTTCGACTCATATGGCCTGGTTGGTTTTAGTCAGGCGATGGAACACAAAGATATCTTGGCAGATTCAGAATATCTCGATTCAGAAAGCCAAGCGGGTGAACAGACGTTGTCGTCGGAGATTCAAGTTCAGCGGTTAACCGCGCAGTTAACTGCTGCGTATAATCGCATCGCTGCGTTAGAAGAACAGCTTCTCGCTAGACGAGTTCATTAGCACAAGACGGCTGAGGTTCCATAGCCATAGTGTGAGCGTCTCGTTCACGTCGCGGGCAAGACGCCCGCACTTACACCAAACGGTATCCGTCTAATTCACAGAAGCCTAATTCACCGTGCTGGGCGATCGCCATCTAGGGCAATCGCCCAATTTACTAATCTTCATATCGGGTTCGGCCCCGATCATACCGCTCAGCGAGAGTCTCAATTGCTGCTAGCAGTTGGTCGGTGTTCCAGCCCTGATATAAACTCGCGGCGATCGCACACCCCCCGGCTCCGACTCCTTCTTTCACATATCCACGCTCGTAGGCTTGCAACTGAGCATAGCGTGATGTGGCAAAGCTGAGCTGGGTTGCCAATAGGGGCGCTTGAAGGTCACGAGCAAGACCTACCGTGTCCCCCGTTGGGTCATTCGCGACCCAGCGCGTCGTCCCGACGACGACCCGGCTCGGATGCCCGTCTAAGGCATGATAAGCGGCGATCGCCCGAATGAGCGCATACACGGCCAGCATTTGTGTGCCGCCTGCGAGCAAAACGCCGCACGACCGACTCGCTGCGATCGCCATTCCGGCGACTGCAACCTGCATCGGATCTCCGACGGCTGCAATCACGTCAAAGGGGTCAGGATCGGGGATGCCGATGCCTGTTTTTTTTTGGGTAGATTGGGCAAACCGCTGTAACCCCGTGTTGACGACCTCCCACTTTTGCTGATGATTGCAGGTCGGGTGGCTGCTGTTAATCTTTCCATCCGCGCTCCAGCCCAACCCTGTCAACACTGCTAGAGCGGTCGTGGTGCCGCCCACTACACATTCTCCCATCATCATATATCCATCGCTTGCATTGGCAAGCTGATGTCCCCATGCCATTCCGTGGTTAAACACGCGATGCACTGTCTCGATATCAAGCGCATTCCCTGAACTGACACATCGAGCAGATTGCCCGTCCAGATCGACGTGCGGCACAGGCAGATAATAGGGCAGCCCTGCATTAAAAATGGACACGGGGATCGCCTGTGCTTCAATCACAGCGCGCGAGACTAACACAGGCGAGGCTCCTGCTTGGAGCGGTGGCAGAGGATAATGCGGAGAATATTGCACACCGTGATATAGAAACTCGGCATCGGCGATCGCCGTATGCTTGCGATCGCTCGGCGTTGCCCCTGCTGCCGAAATTCCTGGAATCAATCCTGTTTCTGTAAAGCCCAGCACACAGGCAAACAGGGGCTGGTATCCGCGATACCGATCTAACCACGCTTGGGCGATCGCGGGTTGAGTATAGATCTGCACAGGTCCCATCGACACATCAACTCTGGCCTCTCACGCTTATCCCTCTTCGTCCAACAACACCTGCACCCATCGAGGCGGAGTTGGAATTGGGTTGCCCAGTCTTTCTAAAAGCAGCCACGCCGCCAGATGCACCGTAAACAGATACACCACATCACTGGTGATGATCATGACAATCGTCGCTAGTTGAATCACCGTGATATTGGGCTGCCCTAACATCCCGATGCCCAAGATGCCCCAGTCCACCAGATAGGTAATCATCCATTCCAGCAAATCAGTAATGCGATTGGTCAGATACAGCCACAAATCTTCTCCGATAAACGCCGACAGCAGCCAAACTCTAAAGAAAAAGCTCAGCGTCGCCACGATGGTTCCTAAGGCGACAGACAGATACCAGCCCGCCCGCCGATACCACAATGCCCCCAGCTGCACGCCGAGCAAACCGTAGGGGATAAAAAATAGCAGGCTTAGATAAGGCCCCATCAGCACTGAAAGCAATAGCCCCGTTGTCAGTGCTGACATCCACGCGGCGCGATTGCCCCATCGCAAATAAACCAGCGCGATCGGAATCGGAAACACAATCCGCATCCACGGGCCAATGCTCAAGTAATAACTCACTAACCACACCAGACTTGCGGTGCTCGCCAAAAACGCAGTCTCAACAAGACTCAGCGGCGACACATCAGCAATCGTTTGATGGGCTGCCTTCGTGCCACTAGCGCTCATGGTAGACGGTTGAGTCGATGACGCATCATCTGATAAAGCGTTTTCCATATCCGCCCAGTCAGTATCATCTGATGGCGTGTCTTGCCGAGAAGCCGGCTGGGCAGTGGGATTGGGGGAGAGTTGAGAATCGTCAGCCTGAATATCGTCTGATGGATGGCTCATGTAAATCTAGAAACCATTGCTGATCTACTCTATCGCTAGATCCCATTATTAGACTGGTTTAAATCTTGTTAAGATTTGCTCCCATACTATGGCCTTACGCTCTCGCGTTAGGACGCTGAACGTTTGTAGAACCCGCGCGCCGCGCGGGTTCTACAAACAAACCTGAGCCCGTAGGGCTATACAGAATCAGCGATCGCCCCCCTTGCTCTCATCAGCGCGATTTATTCCCAAGCGTCTTACCCTTGCTGGACGATGACTCTAGCGAAGCCTTCGTCATAGCGTCGCTAGAGCCGACGAAAATTTGAGGCACCGACTTAGCGATTCATCACATCCGGCAGCGCAATTAGGGCAGTGCCGATGGGAATAGGCTCACCCAGACTAGGATAGGTTGCAAAGACCCGATAGGGAACGGTCAACCCTTCTCTGCGACCTCCAACTCGGGAATTTTCCATCACAATGCGAACCTCTGTCCCTGGCTCAACGGCTTCGTCAAAGGTGACCGTAAAATTCTCAAATCCATAATCGACGCTAAATGGAATCTCTGCACCGCTTTCGGCATTAGTGACGGTGACATTGTCTAGCTCATGAAACGTGACACATACGACTTGAACGCGCTTAAGGGGCCTGTCTCCCTCAACTGCCACGTCTAAGAAATGGTCATTTCCTCGATCTAATGTGCCCGCATTAGCCACAATCGGAGCACTGATACCAACTTCAAGCTGTGCCCGTGCAATTGGCATCTCAACGGAAAGTGCAGCAGTGGCGATCGCCAGCATTGACAGACTTTTTACAAGTACGTGTTTCATTGAGGAATCCTCCGTAGTAGTTTGTGAATACCCATCAAATCAGGGCTAATTAATCCGTGCCTCGTTACCGATGCGAAATAATTGATGTGCTTAACTCATAAACATTATTTTGCTGAAGCACTCATGTCAGACTGCAAGTACGATAAAACACTTTTGTTTGCGTCGTCTGCCTGAAAAAAACGTAACCTGACACCGACCTGTTCAATCCAGTTCAGCATCAAAAGTCTTGACACCTTGGTTCAAATTCGGGCGATCGAGGTGTCTAAAAAAATCGTATTTTGTTCGATAAATTGCGTTATGAGGTTATCAAACATGAAAAAATCGCTCATTCGCGCCATCGTGTAACAGTCAGACCGATTTATGACATAGGATTAATTCAACTTCTTATCAACCATTAAGTTCATGCCGCCTGTCTCATGTTCAAATAAATAATTCATTGCCTCGATTATGTTCTTATGACTGCCGATGAAGCCTTAGCTCTACTCGATATCATCCTGGCAGGCCAGCCCTTGAGTAATATTCAGGAAACCGTCTTCCGAGGTGTCTGGGACGAAGAAACCTATGCTGAAATTGCCGAACACGCCACCTATGAACACAGCTATGTGCGGGATGTCGGCTTCAAGCTTTGGCAGTTGCTCTCTGATGCATTAGGGCAAAAAGTATCGAAAAGCAACATCCGAGCAATTTTAGGGCAGTATGCTCGCATTCAGAAAGGACGAGATGATAGACCGGACAGTTTGTCGTCTTCCCAAACCAATTTTGTCGGTGCGGATACGAATACTTTCGAGCTTGAATATCCTAGCGGCCCGGTTCCTCTCAATTCTTCTTTCTATATTGAGCGACAGCCGCTCGAACGTCAGGTCTACGCCGAAATTGACAAGCCAGGAAGTTTGATTCGCATTAAAGGACAACGACAAACTGGGAAAACATCGCTGTTGTTACGAGTGTTGGCAAATGGCAGGCAACGTGGATTTTCAACGGTTTCGATCAGCCTGCACAAGGCCGATCGGGATGTATTTGTGAGCTTGGATAAATTTCTTCGGTGGTTTTGTGCAAATGTGAGTCGTCAGCTTCAGCTTCCGCCCCAGCTCGATCACTATTGGGACATGGATATCGGCAGTAAGGTAAGCTGTACCGCCTACTTCGAAGACTACATCCTCGAACGGGTTCAAGCTCCGGTGATCATCGTTTTAGATGAAGTGAATCAGATTTTTGAATATCCGGCGATTTCAGGCGATTTCTTGCCGCTTTTGAGGTCTTGGTATGAAGATGCTAAAGAGTTTGAACGTTGGCATACTATCCGCTGGGTCATTGCCCACTGTACCGATGTATATGTTCCGCTCAATCTACATCAGTCTCCGTTTAATATCGGTCTTGCGATTCAGCTTGCTGATTTCACAGACCATCAGGTTTTAGACCTCGCTAGGCGGTATGGATTTTGCTGGGAGTCTGATCAGGAGGGCACTAGTCATGAATTTCGCGCGCTGATCAATATGGTAGGGCGCCGCCCCAACCTAATTCGACTCGCCCTATATTTTTTACGGCAATCTGATGCGAGTTTCGATACGTTTTTAGAAACTGCTCCGACATTGAATGGAGTGTATAGCAATCACTTGCGATCGCACTTGTTAGCGCTGCGATCGCACCCCGACTTAGCACATTCTTATAAACAAATTGTGGATGCCCATGACCCAATTGAGCTTGAAGCCATCACCACTTACCGATTAGAAAATCTAGGATTGATATCCCTGCACGGAAATAAAGCAGCACCTGCCTGTGAACTGTATCGAATTTTCTTTCAGTCTCAACTTACCGACGGTTGAACTATGTCTACCTCCATGTATGAATATCGGGTTGGCGGAAGTCTAGGCACCACCGATCCAACCTATATCAAGCGCAGAGCCGATACGACGCTGTATCAATCGCTTTTGGCAGGCGAGTTTTGCTATGTGCTGACATCGCGACAAATGGGTAAGTCAAGTCTGAGAATGCAGATGCGTCATCAGATCGAGCAGTCAGGGCAGGGACGTTGTGCATCGATTGATATCAGCCGTATCGGGAGTGAACATATAAATCCGAATCAGTGGTATCAAGGCATTGCTTTTGATCTGCTGCGTAACCTCAAGCTTGCTCGCGTCATTGACTTAAAACAGTGGTGGGCAGAGCAGGGAGATATTTCCCCGGTGCAAAAGCTCAGTCACCTCGTTGAAGATATATTATCCAATCATCTATCTGCCCCGCAGTTATTTATCTTCTTGGATGAAATTGATAGCGTCAAAAGCTTGAATTTTTCAGTCGATGACTTCTTTGCGTTCATTCGATTTTGCTATAACAATCGAGCCGAAAATTCTATCTATCAACGTCTAACGTGGGCGCTGTTTGGTGTGGCATCTCCGAGTGAACTAATCGCAGATGCAAGACGAACTCCGTTTAATATCGGCAAGGCGATCGCCCTTCCTGGATTTACGTTTTCAGCGGCTCAACCCCTTGCTCAGGGGCTTATCGGAATGGTTGATCGTCCTGATGTCATCTTGCAAGAAATTTTAAATTGGACGAACGGACAGCCCTTTCTCACGCAGAAACTTTGCTGCTTGGTGCAGATGATGCACCGCGATTCAGTAGATGGCAAACTCAGGATTCCACCTGGCACTGAGGCATATTGGGTTGAAAACTTGGTGCGATCGCACGTGATTGATGATTGGGACATGCAAGATGAACCCGAACATTTGAAAACCATTCGCGATCGCCTCCTCCGGAATGAGCATCGAGCAGGGCGACTACTCGGTCTCTACCAACGCATTCATCATCAAGGATCTGTAACCGCAATTGAATGTTCTGAACAAACCGAATTGCTACTATCTGGCATCGTAATTCCCAGCCAAGGACGCATAATTATCAACAACCGCATCTATGCTGAAGTGTTTAGCTTGGCATGGGTCACTCAGCAGCTTGCTCAACTTCGTCCATATGCGGCATCCTTTCAAGCGTGGGTTGATTCTGGCTTGACGGATGAATCTCGTCTCTTGAGCGGCAAGGCATTGGAAGAGGCGCTGAATTGGTCGCATGATAAGAGTTTGAGCGATTTGGACTATCGATTTTTAACCGCAAGTCAAGAACTCGACAGCCACCTGATTCGCTTAGAGTTAGAAGCAACTAACAAAGCAAAACGCACGTTAGCCAATGCGCAAAAAAAGGCAAAGCGCATCATCTTAGCCGGCTATGTAAGTTTAGCAATGTGTTTGATGATGTCAGCAATCGTGATTTGGATTAGTCGAATGTTGGTGAATTAACTTAAATTCAAGACGTTAATGATAGGCTTTTGAAAAGCGGCTTCAGATAGGTTGCACCGTATGTTCAGAATTTTGTGTCAGTGTGGGCATCTTGCCTGCATAGTCCTGTATCGCTGGGACGCACCCCATGGTTGAATATCAAGTCGGTGGTAGCCTTGCCGTCAGCCATCCTACCTACATTGAACGGCGAGCAGATTCCGATCTATATGCGGCTCTACTCAACGGTGAGTTTTGCTACGTCTTGACCTGTCGACAAATGGGCAAGTCAAGCCTTCGCCTACAAATGAAACACCGGATTCAAGCCGCCCAGTATGGACAGTGTGCGTCTATTGATATGACCCGTGTTGGCAGTGAAAATATTACGTCTAATCAGTGGTATCGAGGCATTGCGTTTGAGCTTCTGCGAAACTTGAAGCTTGGCCGCGTTGATTTGACGGCTTGGTGGTCAGAACAAGGCAATATTTCCCCTGTACAAAAGCTGTCCCAGCTTTTAGAAACGATTGTGATGAAATGGATGCCGAGTGAACGTGTCTTCATTTTTCTCGATGAGATTGGCAGCATCAAAAACTTAAACTTTCCAGTGGATGACTTTTTTGCGCTGATTCGTCATTGTTACAACCAACGAGCAGAGTATCCGGCATATATG
>DBGGTD010000125.1:0-2138 GCA_051162585.1 Elainellaceae cyanobacterium | reverse complement strand
GTCATAGGTATTCATAATGATTCGGGTGAGTTTGGCAATACGACATCGACCTCGATTTCGATTAGCATACCGGGGTCTGCCAGACGGTTCACTTCGACCAGAGTATTCGCTGGGCGAATGTCATCAAAAAACTCCTTGTGGGCTTTAGTTACCTGTTCCCATTCTTCAATGTTGGTGACGTAGACACGAGTCCGAACCACATGCTCTAACCCTGCTCCAATAGTCTGTAGGGTTGCCTCGATTTTTCTCAAAATATAAACGGCTTGCCCATACACGTCATCACGGTTTTGGATGTCTCCAGCACGATTAATGGCCGTTGTGCCTGAGACGTAAATAAACGGCCCTACTTGGACTAGGCGAGAATATCCTGCTAGATTTTCCCACGTCGTGCCACTCGAAATCGCTCTACGTTCCATAGCTGAGTTGTGTCCCTTAAATTCTCTTAAGCCTATATCTGAGCAACAGGAGCAGAGATAATTCCTTTGGATTCTAGCGTGGCAGCGATCTTTAAAATCAAGGACTCTTGATAGGGAGCCGCAATCAGTTGAACCCCAACCGGCAACAAACCCGGTTGATGGATAGGCACGGATAAAATTGGCAAGCCGATGAACGATAAGGGTTGAGTATAGAGTCCCAGGTTAGGACGAGTTTTGACTTCGACCCCATTTAGCATCATAGTTGTCTGTCCAATTTTGGGAGCGACACAGGGCGTTGTGGGTGCGATGATCACATCGACGTCTTGAAAAATCTCTAAGACGCGATCGCGATACCAGCGACGGAATCGCTGCGCTTGAATATACCAACTGCTTGGAATCAGCGCCCCGGCGAGAAAGCGATCGCGCGTGGCGGGGTCAAAATCGTGTGGGCGAATCTTGAGATTCTCCAGATGAAGATTGCTGCCTTCGGATGCAGTGATTAAATAGGCAGCTGATCGCGCTCGACCGGGTTCAGGAATGATCACTGTTTTTGTGATTCCTAATGCCGTCGCAACCTGGTCGACAGCGCGTTGGACTGCCGGGTCTGCCCCCTGCGCAAAATGCCCACCTGCGATCGCCATGTTTACTCCATCGAGATCGCCGCTCAAGTGAGGCAGACACGGGTCAGGGGGTAAGGTCGTGCAAATCGGGTCGCGCACATCGGGGCCCTGGAGTGTATCGAATACAGTAGCGATGTCTCGAACCGACCGGGCAAAGGGGCCAATGTGGTCGAGGCTGGCGGCAAACAGAAACGCGCCAGCCCGAGACAATCGACCATAAGTAGGCTTTAGCCCAAAAATTCCGCAAAATGACGCCGGGACACGGATTGAGCCGTTTGTATCTGATCCGAGCGTAATCGGAACCAAGCCCCCCGCGACAGCAGCGGCAGAACCGCCTGACGAGCCTCCCGCAACGCGACTCAAATCGTGGGGATTGTGGGTTGCCCCGTAGTGGCTATTTTCGGTGACAAATCCGTACGCATATTCGTCCATATTAAGTGCCCCAACCAATACCGCGCCTGCCTGTTTGAGAAGCGCAACGGCGGTTGCATCCCGCATAGCTGGAGGATGCTCTTCGTTAATTTTGGCGCCTGCTAAAGTTGAGATGCCCTCGATGTCAAACAGGTTTTTGACGGCAAAGGGAACACCGGCCAACGCCCCCACCTGATCACCCGCTGCGATCGCCCGATCGATGGCGTGAGCAGAGTCTAGTGCTTGATCTGCCAAAAGCGTTGTAAAACAATTGAATGCGGGGTCAAACTGAGCAATTCGATGGAGGGTGGTTTGCATCACGGCAACGGCACTGGTGTCTCCCTGTCGAATCGCCGCCGCTGTTGCAACCGCATCTGCGTAACTATCGATGCTCATGGTTAAGAGGACTGTTGAGAGGACCGTTGAGACAAAACCCGAGGATCGGGATAGAAAACAGGAGCCGCTTCGAGATCAGCGGGCAGCGGAAATTCCATCACAGACTGGGCGATCGCCATGAGGGTCTCGACATTTTCGATAACACCAGAACGATATTCTGGGGCGATCGATAATCCGATGACATGGGCGGCATAATCGACATACTGCTCGACGTGACGAGGAAACTCACTCATAGATTGATCAATAGAATCTACAAACAGTGTCATGATTGGGATCTGTAGCAATCCCAGATGGG
>DBGGTD010000124.1:0-6641 GCA_051162585.1 Elainellaceae cyanobacterium | reverse complement strand
TTTTTTTGCAACTTGTTGAGGGAGCGATTTTTGCCAGCAATATGCAGAAGACGAAGAAATTTTGGGCACTCAAAATGGTTGGGCGCACTGCATGCCGCTGCATGCCAGAGACCGTCACGCATAGAGGTTAATTCCTTATAAAATCGTAGAGCGTTGAGGTGGGTAAACCAAACGCCTTTGCGACCTCAGCTATATCCATTACGTCACTTTTTGCAGTCAACCTTGACTGCAAGTTAACTAGAATTTGTATTTCGGCTCAGTACACCACTTGACTCAACGCTTAAGTCGATATGTTGGCGGCAAATTGTTTATGCCTGACGAATATGAGGATCTGACATGGAAGCAAGTTTTTGGCATCGTTGAGCGAGTGAGTGGGTTCAGCAGATAGGTTCGGAGTCGCAACTCACGTTTCATCTCGACGGATGAGATAACACTAAAGAGAGCCTATCCGAAAAATCTAGGAGTTTTTGAATTCCAAAACCCCTGACGGGGTTTTCGGATAGGCGGCTCTTAGCGGGCTCCGTTCAAGACTGCTTCCTCATCGGGGTCAGCCACACCAAACACTTGGCTAAAGACCTTCATCACCTTATAGCCCGAATCGATAGACTCCAGCGGATCTTTCCGCAGGCGATGACGGAGACACAGCACCACAACTCGACGAATATCATCGACCGTGGCTTCGGTTCGTCCTTCGAGCGCAGCTAAGGCTTTTGCAGCACGATTGGTTACGATGTCTCCTCGAAGACCATCGACATTTAGCTCAGAACACACTTGCGAAATGTGAACCCGCAGTTCGTAGTCCATCGTGACAGACTTAAGCAACTGCTGCGCGTTGACGATTTGCTCTTGAAGATCTTTCTGCTGGGAGGCGTACTGTTCGATATAGGCGTTTGGCTCTTGGTCAAATTCGGTGCGTTCTTCCACGATCTTGACGCGCAGATTGGGATCTTTCACCGTATGAATTTCTGCGTGCATGCCAAATCGATCGAGAAGCTGAGGACGCAGTTCTCCTTCTTCGGGGTTGCCTGAACCCACTAAGACGAAGCGTGCCGGATGGCGAATGGAAATGCCTTCTCGCTCGACGACATTCCAGCCGGATGCGGCTGAGTCGAGCAGCACATCCACAAGGTGATCATCGAGCAGGTTCACCTCATCGACATACAGGATGCCGCGATTGGCTTGTGCTAGTAAGCCAGGTTCAAACGCTTTCACCCCTTCTGCGAGAGCTTTTTCGATATCAATCGTTCCACAGACTCGGTCTTCAGTTGCGCCAAGGGGCAGGTCGATCATGGGCACTTTCTTGTGTGCGACGGGAGTGGCGTCTCCTTGGATGAGGCGATCGCGCACGACATCACTCATCAAATCAGGGTCGCTGGGATGACTATTAAACGGATCATCAGCAACCACCTCAATAGCGGGCAGCACGTCTGCCAATGCGCGAATTGTAGTGGATTTTCCGGTGCCGCGATCGCCCATGATCATCACCCCACCAATTTTGGGATCGATGACATTGAGCAACAGCGCAAGCTTCATTTCCTCCTGTCCGACGATGGCGGTGAAGGGGAAAACGACACGGCGAGTAGCAGAAGATGGATTGGCTGCAACAGTAGAAGTCACGGAGCTACCTGAAACCTAAACACGACGTTAATGACTGTTTTTCATTGTGACACACTGTGCGAAGCGAAATATAATGCCTGTGTTGAGTCAAAAATATCCTCAAGACTATGGTGCAGGCTCCAATTCCCGTCGTTGTAAACGGCGCAGCAGGTAAGATGGGACGCGAAGTCGTAAAAGCCGTGTCCCAGGCTGACGATATGACCTTGGTTGGAGCTGTCGAGCGTAATCCTAACTACAACGGTCAAGATGTCGGCGAAATTATCGGATGCGGTCCGTTAGAGATTCCGATTACCAATGATTTGCAAGCGACTCTGGTGATGGCGCTTCAAGAAAAAGAACTGGGCGTCATGGTTGATTTTACTCATCCCCGTTCCGTGTATGAGAACGTCAGAACGGCGATCGCCTATGGAATTCGCCCTGTTGTCGGCACCACAGGACTCAACTTAGATCAAGTTCAAGAGTTGGCAGACTTTGCCGAAAAAGCCAGCACCGGATGTCTGATTATTCCAAACTTCTCGATTGGCATGGTGCTTTTGCAACAGGCGGCTGTGCGTGCCTCTCAATACTTTGACCATGTTGAGATTATCGAACTGCATCACAACCAAAAAGCAGATGCACCCAGCGGTACCGCCATTAAAACCGCTCAAATGCTCGCAGAATTTGGCAAACCCTATAATCCACCCTCAGTCGAGGAAACCGAAAAGCTCTCTGGCGCACGAGGTGCCCAAGCCGATGATGGCATTCGCATCCATAGCATACGGTTACCAGGGTTAATTGCTCATCAAGAAGTTATTTTTGGCGCGCCGGGGCAAATCTATACGCTAAGGCACGATACGAGCGATCGCTCATGCTACATGCCCGGTGTTTTGCTGGCAATTCGGCAGGTGACTCAGCTCAAATCATTAGTCTATGGATTAGAGAAATTACTCTAAGTGATCCAGAAGTGATCCAGAAGAATTAAGCATCACCCCATATGATAGTTTGCAGAGTCATTGTATTTTGGGGCAGGCAAGCTTTATTTGGATGGCCTGCGTTTCGCAAGCGCCATGCACTGGGTCATCTCTGCCAAGAGAATTTTAGCCTCCAAGATAACAAAAGCAGAGCTCTATAAACTCTGAATGTGATCAAACTAGCAATTCCATATCTGAAATTGTTTCAGTATCTTCTTTAAAAAGACAGCAAAAAGACAGCAAATTCTATGCGATCGCTATTGAAAGTCGAGATCATTTCTCCCCTCAAATAGGAGATTAATGCGATCTATCTGAACATTTATGGGTAATATTTCTGGTAACTCGAAGCAATTTAGGAGGAAAAGAATAGATTAGAGGCTCAACTTGCTCCCCTCAAGGCAAGGCATTATAGAGCGAGCGTGGGTTCTCGGCTTTTTCTAGTCAGGTAGCATGCTTTGGCCGCACGTTCTCTGTGACGCTACTGGTAGAGTTGGATAGCGTTAATCAAGCGTAAAAACTACTCCATAGGCAGTTGGTGGATACTTACTGGAGCCAGTCTCATATATTGTCTTAGTATATTGTCTTAGAAAGATCCAATCGAATTCGCTTTAAGAGGACGCTTTATAAGGTCGCATTTGTCATTTCGAGAGCAGCAAAGCAACGCGATAAATCTTGGCTCGATACATTCAAGCTGAAATGCTTAGCCTTTCGGGCATGGCTGCGCTAACATTCTGCGATCGCCCAGCTCCCCCTGACATTTCATCCATCTCAAACAACCTCTAAGACTAATCGATGAGTGGCTATTTTTTATAAAAATCTTGCTTTTAATTCAAGGTCATCTTAATTTGATAGATGTCTCGTGAATGATGAGAATTTTTCCTCAGGGTGCTGGTTTGATATTTCGTTCGCTCGATGTTGTACACGGTTGATCAACCTTTTTTAAGGTTTGTGACCATATCGCCAAAGTGGCAATTCTGAACTAAATTGGATAGCATGCATAACAGCATTAGATGCGTCGATTATTTTGTTTCTATTTTTCTCGTCAATCCATTTTCTTAACTTTTGAATAAGCGGGCAAGATCGTGGTTGGGGCTCTAACAGGTTTATTCTCAAAAAAATCGAAAGGGGTGGGCATAGAGCTGACCCCGGAGAGAGTTAATATTGCTCAGCTAAAGCGAAAAGGTCAGGCATTTCAGTTGGTAAAGTTTGCCTCGACTGAAGTTCCTGAAGGTATTTTTCAAGAGGGGCAGATTACCGATGCTCCGACCATGGCTGAGATTATTCAGGCATTAGTGAGCGAAAGCAAGATTAAGGTAAAGTCTGCTGCTACCGCAATTCCGGGTGGTCGAGATACGGTCACGCGAATTATTCCCGTGCCAGCAGAACTCGACGATCGAGAGCTTCGAGAAATGGTTCTCAATCAAGAAGCAGGTCTATATTTACCTTTCCCTCGCGAAGAGGCTGATGTCGACTATCAAAAACTTGGCTTCTTCGTTGATGAGGATGGCATCGAGAAGGTTCAGGTACTGCTGGTTGCCACTCGTAAAGAGGTGACCAATTCGTATTTGAGCACGTTTCAGCAGGCCGGTCTGGGAATCGATGTATTGGAAATTAGCAGTTTCTCGCTGATTCGGACAATTCGGGAGCAGCTTCGGCAGTTTACGCCGCAAGAGGCAGTCGCAATCGTTGATATCGAATTTGAGAATACCGAGATTTCTATCGTGGTAGACGGAGTCCCACAGTTTTCTCGAACCGTTCCCATTGGAACGTATCAAATTCAAACAGCGCTGAGTCGAGCCATGAATCTGCCGCCGTCGCGAAATACTGATTTGCTTCAGGGTATGACGATTCCGGTGACTCCGATGGATAGTGTGGGGATGCCCAAAATGGGAGGCACCAATCCGGGAACAGCGGCCATGCTCAGAATTGTGGGCGAGTTAGCCGATGAATTGCGTCGTTCGATTGATTTTTATCTCAACCAAGGCGAAAACTTGGAGGTCGCTCAGCTTCTATTAGCAGGGCCGGGGGGAGCCATTGGAAAACTCGACGAATTCTTTTCTCAGAGACTAAGTTTGCCTGCAAGCCAGGTTGATCCGATTAGCACGATTTCTCTGGATGTCGACGATGATATTCCTGATGTGCAGCGACCCGGCTTAGGCGTGGTGATTGGTTTGGGTCTTCGGGAGGCGTGGTGATCTATGTATAGTCTAGATATTAATTTTCTCAACGATCGCACAGAAAGGCCGAGTGAGGCAGACATTAGAACCTCTACTGCTGCGGGTGGTAGAGGTGATAATTTGCCCATCTTTGTGGGGCTTGCGGTCGGTATGATCCCGCTCGTGTTTGTGGTGGCATCGTGGCTGATTTTGCAAAATCTCAATGCGTCTGCCCGTCGTGAATCAGCTGAGCTAGATGCTCAGTTAGCAACGCAAACGTCGTTTCAGGCTCAGTTGGCTAGCTTGACTGCCGAAGCAAATCAAGCCGAGGAAGCGGCTAGGTCGCTTGTAACCGTATTCGATCGGATCAAGCCCTGGTCAGCATTGCTGCAAAGTATCCGTGACAGTGTGCCATCTAGGGTGCAAATCTCATCCATTGAACAGGGTGAAGGTGAGGCCCCTGCTCCGCCCACGAATACGGCGGCGGCTACCGATGGAGCCGCTCCTGCACAACCTGAACCGCCACCGATTGTCATTAATATTTCAGGGTTTGCGTCGTCCTTTAATGATGTCAACGATTTTCTGCTGGTGTTGCAGCGATCGCCTTTCTTAGAAGCTGAAGGGACACGCTTGCTCAGTGCTCAACTGGCTGATTATCCTGAGCAGATCGAGCTTCCAGATGACGCACCATCTGGAGTAGAGGTTCGGGTTCCACAGGTTGTTAATTACAACATTGAAGCCGAACTGACCGATTTGCCTGCATCAGAGTTGCTTCCCGAGTTGGAGAGCACGCTGGCAGTTGGTTTGACATCGAGGATTCAAGCACTTCGGGATAGAGGAGCCTTTGAACAATGACCATGAGCGGTGAATTTACCTCCATTGATGACAATCAAGATTTTGAGGCTAGGCCCAACTATCCGACTGCGTTTGGGGTTCCGCTGACTCCAACTGTAATTGGGAGTGTGCTTGGCATAGCCTTGTTTGGGTTAGCCATCTATCTCTTCTTTCTACTGGTGCGTCCAGCATTGCAGACTCGCCAGCAGCTTTCTCAAGAAATTGAAGAAAAGCAAGATCAATTGGACAATGTGGCTGAGCGGGAACAGCAGCTTCAAGAAGCGCGCGATCGCAAAGCAACCGCAGAACAGCTTCAGCAAGATGTGCTGGCACTGTTTGCCACAGAGGAAAGTTTGAACACCTTACTACTCGATTTAAACGAGCGGGTTCAATCTGTGAATGCAGGCATTGAAGACGAGGATCGACGAGCTGTTTTGTCTTTGTTTGAGGTGGGTGAATCGACGGTTGTCACAGATAGCTCATTGGGTGAAGCCGTTAATGGGCGCATCGAACGACGAACTTACAATGTTGAAATGAGAGGCAATTACGCTCAAACCCAGTCAATTTTACGTAATATCGAACGGTTACAGCCGCTCTTACTCGTCAGAGACTTTCAATCCACGTTGAATACCTCTGAGCGAACTTTGCAGATTGATTTGCAGGGAAATCTTGTTCCTGCTGGAACGCCGGTCACGCGGTTGGATACGTCTTTTGAGTTGGATGCGCTGCTTCCGGTTCCGCCTGAAGAGTTACCTCCTGAGCAAACACCGATCGCTGATCCAGCGGCTGAGGGTGAAGCTGCGCCAGCAGACCAACAACCCGATCAAGGCGCTACTCAAGGGAGTAATTAAGACATTCGTTGACCTGTTGGGGAGTGGGTTTCACTGTTCTGACAGGTTTAATAATGATTATCTAGGTTTGACGCGCTATTGCGCTATTGCCCCCGACTGTACTGTGACGTTCATTTGATTGCTTTCGATATTTTTAGATCATGAGGAGGGAACTGTGAACCGGCATCTCGCGCTTGGTAGCATCCTGGGCAGCAGTGCAACTGCAGTGCTATTAACCACACAGCCTGCATCAG
>DBGGTD010000123.1:0-3357 GCA_051162585.1 Elainellaceae cyanobacterium | reverse complement strand
GATAATATCCATAGCTGCGGGTAGTATGAGACTTCATACCATTGGCAATGGCGCCCAGTACTGTCGCCGGCGTCATCTTGAGTTCGTCTAGCGCTCGTGACAGTGCAGTGCGATCGGTTTGCCCCAAGCCAACCACTAACGCCATGCCGTCTGTATTGGCTGCCAATACGCTGCTATCGGCAAATCCCAGCAGCGGGGGCGTGTCATAAATAACGAGATCAAAATGATGGGTGACCTGTTCAATGAGGTGTTTCATTCGCTGAGATGACAGCAATTTCACCGGATCGGGGGGCAACGGCCCGGCTGTCATCACAAACAGATTGTCATCCACCGGCGATCGCTGAATGGCTTGATTGAGAGCTAGCTGATCGGTAATCGCATTGCTCAACCCTCTGCCATTGGGCAAATTTAAGCGGTCGTGGTGTTTGGGCGATCGCAAATCAGCATCCACTAACAACACCCGATGCCCAAGCGTAGCGGCTGCCTTCGCCAAATTGAAGGCAATTGTTGATTTTCCTTCAGACGGAATGGCTGAACTAATCACCAGCGATTGAATCGGGCGATCGGCACCGAGAAACCGGATACTGGTATAAAGCGACCGAAACGACTCGGAAAATAGAGCAGTTCGAAAATCTCCGGCGTGGTTTGGTAAAACACCCGATGGTTGAGGAGACGCTGATTTAGAACCCACCGCATGCAGGAGCTTTGCAAGCGCCTGAGTTGACTGCTCGTTTTGAAGATTTGGCAAAAATGGGATAACCCCCAGAATCGGTAATTTTGTAAACGTTTTCAGGTCTTCGGGGGAGTGGAACACATCGTCTAACTTTTCGATGAGCAGCGCCGCTGTGGTGCCTGCAAGTAGTCCGGCGATCGCCCCTAGCATCAAGTTTCTAGGCACATTTGGAGAAATCGGATTTTGAGAAACGGATGGGTCTGAAATCAGCTCCCAGGGCACCGACTTTTGCGCGGCATCAATTTGCAGAGTCTCACGGGTTGCCAAAAAGCGATTCAGGCTTTCGGTCGCAATCTCAAGTTCGCGTTGCAGATCGGTATACTGGCGAGCCAACGCTGGAACTAGATCAAATTCTTGCTTCAGGTCTTGCTCAACTCGTAACAACGCTCGGTTACGAGCTTCTAGCATTTGAACCTGATTGGCCGCATTAATCAATTGGCGGCTCAAATCAATTGAGGTTGCGGTCAGTTGGGCATCAATGGGCGCGGTGAGGCGATCGCCCAAAATGCGGTTTGCCTCCTGAGTTAACAGCGGCAGTAGATTATCGCGCTGCTCTTCCAATGCCTGAATTTGGGGGCTATCAGTCTGAAATCGAGCCGATTCGCTCGCAATGTTAGCCTCAATTTCTTGAATCTGGTTGAGCAGTGCCTGATATCGGGATGACTCGCTCAATGAAGAGGCTGCGAGTGCCTCATCCGGTGAATATCCAAGCTGACTCTGTAGATTGGCATAGAGCGATCGCGCCTCGGTCAGTTCGGCTTGGAGGTCTTGCTGCTGCCCCTCCACAGAACTGAGTAAGGTAGAAAGCTCATCTCCCCGCAACTCGGGGTCTAGGATGCTATATTCTTGCCGAAACCTCTCTAACCGAATTTGCAAATTGGTCACCCGGTCTTGCAAGTCGGGAAGCTGATCATTGACAAACTGAATGCCGTTTTGCAGGCTAGTTCGTTGCTGGTCAAAGCTGTAATTCAAATACTGCTCGGCGGCCTCGCTTAAAACCGCACGAATTTTCTCCGGGTCAGGATCTCGATAACTGACGGCCAAGACCTTGGTTTCTCGCAAGCGAGTAATAAACAAGTTGGTTGCGAGAGACGTTGCATCCAGATCGGGATACGTCGTCTGAAGATTTTCAGCAATAGGCTTCAGTAAAACTGGGCTGAGTAACACCTCGATTTGAGTGTCGTAATCAACCGTCGACTGGAGCCCAATTTGGTCATCTATCAGCAATTGCTGAGAACGGTCAGTCTCATTAGCCGACTCAATCAACACCCGAAACTCGCCCCGGTAAATGGAAGTCCGGGTTAGTGTCCATCCCCAGATGCCAGCAGTGATGACTGCTGCAACCCCAGCAATAATCCACCCCCGGCGACGAGCAACGTGTAATAAATGAACAAGATTTAAATCGTCCTGCTGCGGACGGGGTGCCCTAGATTCAACAGGAACCGGATAAGGCGGTATATGTCCATTTTGATGAATTGGAAAACGGTCTGACTGAACTGGCATGGGTGCCCCCAAAAGATTCCGTCGAGAGAATATTCGACGCTAATTCTTTTATCTTTTACAGGGCTATTGGATCAGAACCGCATGGTTAGTGAAATCCCTAACAGAAAATTAATCTATGATTACTTAGAACACGGTGCCATCGCTGTCGAGTCGAATGGGTGGAATGCCGTCACGACGAAGGTGCGCCGCGATTTTTCGCCCCGCACTCCAGGTGCCGCCTTGTAAAACTTTTGCTAAGGGCAGCTCGATCGCACCGAGATCTAGTTTTTGCCGGATTACATCCGCGATCGCATCTAGAGCAATCACCGTGAGCGATCGCCACTCGACAATCACCTCCGACTCAGGGCGATAGATATTGCCGATAATCCCTTCGTGTTTGGGCTGAATGAGTCCTAAATCAATGCATAGCCCGCCGTTGCGGTATTCGGGCAAGCCTGTCAAATCGTCTAAATGGGTGATCTGAAGTCCGCTGTCTTGGAGCGGCTCAAGCAGCGAATAGGTCAACCACTGCGAGAGCTTGTGAAACGGCACTAGATTACCGCCCGGTTCTGCATTGGGCAAAGCCGAATGCGCCCACACGTCTCCTAAATTGACCCCAAATAATTGCAGTCTGCCCGACCAGATATCGCTGAAGCCCTCCAAAATAGCGCGGAGGACATCGCGGGCAGGGAGATAGTTATCAACGGCGTGCGATCGCACGTAATCTGCCAAATTGCCTAGACGCGGGGATGATTTCCCAAATAAATCAGGACGCTGATTCAGGGTATAGCCGAGTTGATGCAGGAGCTTCAGTCGTCCGGCGATGCCAACGAGCGGGTTTTGGTCCGTCGCTTGAAACCCATCTGCTAGCACCGACTCGGTCAACTGCTGGAGCCCCAGGCCATCGACCTGAAACGGGTAATCCGGATTGCTAGAAAACAGGCCCTGGCAAAACATGTGAAAGCTTGCTATGGCAAGTCCTTCAGAGCGTTGAATGACCCGCTGTGTTTGCGGCTCGGTGTATCGCCATTCAGCACCCGCACCCGCATCCAGCAAGACGCTGACAATCGCTAGGTCAAACTTAATGCGAGCGATTTCGAGCGCACTCAATCCTATGAGTTGGCGTTCAAGATGAGCAACAC
>DBGGTD010000122.1:0-9509 GCA_051162585.1 Elainellaceae cyanobacterium | reverse complement strand
GCAATACTCTAGCCCAATGCCTCGATTTGCGCCTGTGATTACGTAAGTAGCCATTCGCTGTGTGTCTCAATTCACCATGTCTTAGTAGAAACTGTCGCTCTACTCTACGAAACTATCTTAGGTAAGATTATCGCAAAATAATTTACTAAGTCGGTGGTCACAATTACACTATAGAACCCATAAAACCCTGCGCTGCCCGCGACGCCGGCAGCGCAGAGTTTTGAATTTGGTTTTTAATTGTGCCGAGGTACTTAGCCCAAGTTTAGCTCTTGAAGCAGCCAGAACCCAGAGAACGACTCTGACTCGGGATTAGACTGAATCGCAATAAAGTGAACGCCATCGGCAGCATGCTTCGTTGCTTCAAATTGCTTTGCCTCGGCTTGTAGATCTGAAGCAGGCAAGTTGGCCAGAATCCAGGCATCACTGGCTCCCGTTTCGAGGACGAGGCGAGCGGAGGCGCTACCCTCTTGAGGCGCAAATCGCAGGAATGCTAACTCTAAGCCCGACATCCACGCGGCGATCGCATTGGCACGCGATGAAAACATCATCAACCCGGCAATCCGCGTTTCCGGTGAAACATCGATCATATCCAGCGGAAATGCCTCGCCAAAGCCGATATCCCACTCTGGCATGTCAGCAAACGCGGCGGCTTCTAGCGTCACAAACGCCCATCGTTGACCAATCAGCGCATCTGGCAGAGGCTGAGGCGTGTTAACGGGCATACTCACCGACGGGCTGGCACTCGGCTTGTAATTAGGAAACGTTGGATAGACCTCATTCATGCGCTGCTCGATCCACTGGTAGAGTGCAAGCGTGCGGCGGCTTGCGTTTGCCGAGATGCCGACTTCGTCACAGGCTTTGGTGATCATATTGGTCATCTGGCGACGAAAAAATCGAACCCGGTCGGGAGGCTTGTCAGCCTGGGCGATCGCCTCCTGAATGGCATGTCGCAGCCACACCGAATTCACTTCTGTATTAGAGCATTGCTGAGAATAACGAAACAGCGACTCCGGCTGAGTGCGAACATCCGTCGGACTTTCGCAAATTAGCACTTCCCAGAGCTTCTTCTCCCGGTCATCTAAAATTGGACGCGAATAGAAATCTAGTTCCCACGTAACGGTCATGCCTAACCACTCGTTTTGAACATCTCGTTTTGAACATCGTAATTCGATCATACGTGGGAATGGAGGCTAAACTACGGTGATTATTAGAGTAATGTTGTTTCGCGGACGGTCTAGTGTCTAAACCTGGTTACTCTAATATTTCATTTCCACCCACAAGCTTTGTGCTGCTCTCGATTGGCTCAACGCAGTTGGGTTCGGCGATCGCCAAAAGTCTATTTGATGAGCTGAGTCCGATTGGGATGGTCTTTTTGCGAGTTGGTTTTGCGGCGATCGTGCTGATGCTGCTCTGGCGACCGTCAATTCGCAGTCATTCACACACCAACTATTTGGCATTAGTTTTATTTGGGCTATCTCTAACCCTGATGAATTTGGTGTTTTATCTGGCAGTGGCGCGGATTCCGCTCGGCGTAGGCGTGACCCTAGAGTTTATTGGCCCCCTCGGCTTGGCGATCGCCACCTCTAGACGATGGCTCGATGGGGTATGGGTGGTGTTGGCGAGCATCGGCATTATTCTTCTAGCGCCGATTGGTAATGCGGCTTTTGACCCGATTGGCGTTGCGCTGGCCGTAGTAGCAGGTGGCTTTTGGGCGGCCTATATTCTGCTGTCGGCACGAGTCGGGCAGGTCGCGCCGGGTGGGGGTGGCTTGGCTTTGGCAATGGCGTTTGGGGCGATCGTGCTGATTCCGTTTGGCATCGTCAGTGGCGGGCAGGCTCTCCTACAGCCGCATTTGCTGATGGTCGGGTTTGGGGTGGCGATGCTCTCGTCAGCGCTGCCCTATTCGTTAGAGCTAGAGGCACTTCGATCGATTCCGGTGCGGGTATTTGGCGTATTGTTGAGTCTAGAACCCGTTGCAGCAGCAGTCATTGGCTTTTTAGTGCTGGGAGAAACGTTAGAATTGCAGGCGATGATGGCGATCGCGCTCGTGTCGATTGCAGCAGCCGGGTCATCTCGATTTGCCAGTTTGGCTGAAGCGCCATGAGACGTGATGAGTTGCCGTATTTTCTGACCCACCATGCCAGATGATCGCCTGCATCCCAGATCTGTTCGTAAATTGCCGATGAAATCGCCACGGTCGCGTTGGCGGCAACGAGCACGCGCATATGTATCTAGCATATGGGTTCATGGGGCGATCGCCCTGGTTGCATTCATCTGGACATTACCATCGGCGGGGTTGCTGATTAGCTCGCTGCGCCCTCCCGATGAGGTGCTGAGTTCAGGCTGGTGGACGGTGATTCAGCATCCGTTTGATCTGACTCAATATTCGCTACAAAACTATCAACAGGTGCTCACCTCTGAAGGCATGGGGCAAGCCTTTCTCAACAGCTTGGCGATCGCCATTCCGGCTACGGTGATTCCCATCTCAATCGCGGCCTATGCCGCCTATGCCTTCGCCTGGATGCGCTTTCCAGGACGACAGGTCCTATTCATTGTGATTGTGGGATTGCTAGTCGTTCCGCTGCAAATGACGCTGATCCCCGTCCTTCGCATCTACAATACGTTAGGGCTTTCAGGCACCTTTTTAGGGGTATGGTTGGCGCACGCAGGCTACGGAATGCCGCTCGGCATTTACCTAATGCGAAACTATATCGGCTCGTTACCCAGAGACTTAATCGAGGCCGCTGCCGTAGATGGAGCCTCTCATTTCAAGATTTTCACGCGCCTGATTGTGCCGTTGTCAATGCCAGCGATCGCCTCATTCGCGGTGTTTCAATTTCTCTGGGTGTGGAATGACTTGCTCGTTGCCCTTGTCTATCTAGGCGGTACTCAAGATGTTGCTCCCCTGACCTTACGGCTCACCAATCTAGTCGGCTACCGAGGGCAAGACTGGCATGTGCTCACCGCCGGTGCGTTTATTACGATGATTGTGCCTGTGGGCGTTTTCTTTGCGCTACAGCGATACTTTGTTCGTGGCATTTTAACCGGCTCGGTGAAGGGGTAACACGTTTTTTATGTCTACCGTTGTCTTTGATCAAGTCACAAAACACTTTGACGACGTTGTCGCAGTCAATAACCTCAATCTCACCGTGGGCGATCGCGAGTTTTTGGTCTTGGTGGGCCCCTCCGGCTGCGGCAAAACAACGTCGCTGCGAATGCTAGCAGGGCTTGAAGACATTACATCGGGGCATATTTGGATTGATGACCGTCGCGTCAATGATTTGCCTCCCAAAGATCGAGATTTGGCGATGGTGTTTCAGTCGTATGCGCTCTATCCTCACATGTCAGTATTTGAGAATATGGCGTTTAGCCTCGACTTACAAGGCATGCCAAACGCAGACATCCGCCAACGGGTTGATGATGCAGCTAAGCAAATGGGCATTAGAGACTTGCTGCATCGTAAGCCTAAAGAATTATCAGGAGGGCAGCGGCAACGAGTCGCCGTGGGGCGAGCGATTGTGCGTCATCCGGCGGTGTTTCTCATGGATGAACCGTTGTCTAACTTAGATGCAAAGCTGAGAGTGCAAGCTCGCGCTGAAATTAGTAAGCTGCATCACACGTTGGGCACTACCTTTATCTATGTCACCCACGACCAGATTGAAGCAATGACGATGGGCACTCAAATTGCCGTCATGGATCAG
Organism: Elainellaceae cyanobacterium; assembly: GCA_051162585.1. Classification (GTDB taxonomy): domain Bacteria; phylum Cyanobacteriota; class Cyanobacteriia; order CAZCXK01; family CAZCXK01; genus DBGGTD01. The sequence continues at coordinate 5,808 of DBGGTD010000122.1, read as the reverse complement.
GGCATATTGCAGCAGGTTAACACACCCGAAATCATCTACAATTCTCCGAACAATATATTTGTGGCCGGGTTTATTGGCAGCCCTGCCATGAATTTTTTTGATGCAAGGTTAGTAGAGCGAGAGGGAGACCTCTATATTTCCAATGATGCCTTTCAGCTCAAACTTCCGTCTCATACGCGATCGCTCTATGCATCTCACATCGGCACCCCGCTTATCTTTGGTATTCGTCCAGAAGCAATCCACGATCCCGACTATGTGCCGCCCGGCATTGATGCTGATATCGTGAGGGTGACTATCACGGTTACAGAAATGATGGGGAACGAAGTCATTGCCTATTTCACGACCGCAGATCGGCACGAGTATGTTGCACGAGTCGATCGGCGATCGCAATTGAGGGTTGGTCAGACGGTTTCAGTGGTCTTTGACATGGAATCGTTTCATTTATTTGAGCCGACCACTCAGCAGCGCATCGTAGTTTCCTAAGTCAGCCCATACTAGAGCTTTGCTGAATGAGGTTATGATTGCTGAAAAAGCAAACAAACCGGCTAACTTTTTATTATTAGTCAACATAACCGCATGCGAGTCAGACATCGTCCGCAATCATTGTCCCCTATTCAAGATGTACCCCAATCGCTGCAAACTGAGCCTGTGAAGTTGAGTCGAGCTCACCGCCCCACCTCTCAATCCAATACTGAGACGCTGGTTGTCCAAACTGCTTCTCCTCGCTCGATTAGCTTGCGGGTAAAGCTCTTAATTGCGTTTAGCATGGTGTTTAGCGTTGTATTTGCGGGGGCATTTTATTGGTTTTATACCTTCACGACCAATAAAACCATTTCTCGCCTACGCGCTGATTTGCGATCGACGCTCAGCGGTGCAGTTGCCGGATTAGATGTCGAAGAATTATTAGCTCTGTATCAAAATGGAACCCCTAATGCTGACGGGTTTTCAAACGACCCCCGCTACCTCAATCAACTAGAGTGGTTTGAGACGGTACAAAGCATTGAACCTAGAGCATGGCTGTATTCCTATGTCGTCGATCAGCCCAGCAATAACCGCCGCGTGGGGTTGCCCGCCACCAAACCGGGAGAACTTGAAACGATTTATCTAGTCGATTTATGGGTCAACTACGATTCGTCGAAAGCCGTGCGGTTTTTAGAACCCGATCAAACCAGTTCGCGATCGCGACAAGTTCTAGAATCTGGCGAACTCGTTGAAGAACCCCGAATCTATAAAGATGATTGGGGCACATGGCTCTCTGCGTTTGCGCCGCTCAAAAATGACGAGGGAGACGTCGTTGCGATTCTCGGCCTAGATATCGATGCAGACTATATCTTTCAGCTTCAGCGCACAATTCGGAATCGGGTCCTTCTATCATTCATCATTACGTATGGCGTGTTATTTGCCCTGATTTATGTGCTATCGGGCATGCTCACCCACCAATTGTCAGAGCTCACCCACTCAGCCAAGCAAATCGCAGCCGGAAACTATGACCTCGATATGTCGCTGCCTCAGCGAGCCGCTAATCCTCGACCTACATCAGGCCGGCATGTCGTCGAGCATATGTCGGATGCCGTGTCGTCTCGCTTCACCCATGTTCCTGACGAGCTCAACATGCTGTCACAGGTATTTGACGGGATGGTTGACAGTATTCGCACCCGTGAGCGACTCATTCGTGAGGGGAAGCAGGTCGAGGATGAAATTCGTCAGGCGCTTCAAGTCGAACGAGAGCTCAATGAACTCAAGTCTCGATTTGTGTCAATGGTGTCCCATGAGTTTCGGACGCCGTTGACGGTGCTCAGAACATCCATAGAACTGCTTGAACACTATGATCACATGACCACAGAAGAAAAGCGGCGAGAGTATTTTCAGCGAATTCGAGTGGCGATCGCAAACATGACGCAACTGCTAGAAGATGTGTTGGTTGTTGGCAGAGCAGAAGCCGGGAAACTAGATTTTAAGCCTACATTCATCGATCTTCAGGAATTTTGCCGCGAAATCGTTGGCGAAATTCAGATGAGCACCAACACTCATCGCGACATTTGTTTTAACAGCTCCGGAGATTGCAGCGCGGTCTGTGCCGACAAAAATCTGCTGCGCCCCATTCTGACCAACTTACTGTCTAACGCCGTCAAGTATTCATCGCCTGAAAAACCTGTTGACGTAACGCTACGTTGCTTTGGTAGCGACATCATCATTGAAGTGCGCGATCGTGGTATTGGCATTCCTCTAAATGACCAATCTCATTTGTTTGAGCTATTTCATCGAGCTAAAAATGCAGAAGATATTCGAGGAACTGGGTTAGGGCTGGCGATCGTCAAGCAGTGCGTCACTCGTCACCAAGGGCAAGTTACGTTCACAAGCCAGCTTGGGCACGGCACTACATTTGTCGTCAAGCTGCCCCGCTATCCCCAATCTGATTTAGAGTCTGATCCCCTCCCAAAAATGTAATATAGCCTGATCGCCTGCACTGCCTGACTCATGTCTATTCTGACTCAATTACTGAATGTAGGACTTGCCATCTTTCTCGGCTCGGTGGGAATTGTGGCACTGTTTTATGGCTTAAATGCCCTCGCAAGCCGTTTACCCCGACCGTGGCAGCAGAGGATGGTGCCCTGGGTGTTCGTGAGTCCGGCTTTGGGAGTGGTTGCAGCCTATTTAGTGTTGCCAACGCTCAACACAATTTATTTGAGTGTTTTAGACGGGCGATCGCAGCAATTTGTGGGGCTTGAGAACTATCAGTTTGCGTTGACCGACCCGTCGATGCTAGAAGCATTCCGCAACAACATTCTCTGGCTCGTGCTAGTAACGGGGGTGAGTGTTGGGCTAGGGTTAATTCTTGCGGTACTCGTGGATCGGGTTCGCTATGAAGCGATCGCCAAATCCATCATTTTTGTGCCGATGGCAATCTCGTTTGTAGGAGCCAGCGTCATCTGGAAGTTTGTCTATGCGTATCGCCCCGAAGGGGCCGCGCAAATTGGGCTGCTAAATGCGATCGTAACCCGCCTCGGATTTGAGCCCGTAGGCTGGTTAGTAGAAACGTCGGTCAACAATTTTGCGCTGATTGCCATCATGATCTGGCTAGAAACCGGATTCTGCTTGGTGCTGTTGTCGGCTGCTATTAAGGGCATTCCGCCAGACATCATTGAAGCGGCTCGTATGGATGGCGCCAATGAAGTACAGATTTTTTGGCGCATTACAATTCCGATGATTCGCTCAACGATTACGGTTGTGGCAACGACAATTGTGATTTTGGTGCTAAAGGTCTTTGATATCGTCTATGTGATGACGGGTGGCAACCAGGGGACTGAAGTAATCGCCAGTCGCATGATTAAAGAGATGTTTAACTTTCGCAACTATGGCCGGGGCAGTGCGATCGCAGTTCTTTTACTGATTGCCGTGATTCCGGTGATGGTGGCTAACATTCGTCGCTTTCGTAAGCAAGACTCTAATCCGTGAATGGTGACAAGAAAACCCTATTAGCCACCCGCCACCGCCGGAACAATGCTGACTTCATCGCCATCATTAAGCGACGTATTTGCTCCATCTAAAAACCGAATGTCTTCACTATTAACATAGAAGTTGACAAACCGACGAAGCTGTCCCTGATCGTCGCACAGCCGAGCCTTAATACCAGGGCAGCTTTGCTCTAAGGAATCTAGGAGTTCGGTGATAGTGCCCCCATTACACTCAATGGTTGCCTGATCCTTCGTGAACTTTTGCAGAGGAGTTGGAATCAAAACTTTAACAGCCATGATGAATCTATATGTGGAATCAGAATGTGGAATCAGAAATTGAACTAAACAAACTAGTCAATCAATGTGGCCAACGACAGGTTTTTAAGAGAATCTTTCCAACGTGGAAAGGAATCATCAGAAAGACCATCTGCCCAACACCCATTGTCTGCTCGTACCCATTAGTCAGCAGGTCTTAGACGATGACCTGTTGCCATTCAAGCCGTCCTAAGGTTTGTGCCCGTTCAAAGGCCCGTTCAAAGCTGTCTAATTTAGGTTCGATGGTGAGCGGTTCACCAATGTAGCCTTGGACGGCTTCCTGGGTTTTGAGGCCATTGCCTGTGATATAAACGACCGTAGTCTCATCGGGGTCAATCTTTCCGGCTTCAACCAGTTTTTGGAGAACAGCGATCGTGGTTCCACCTGCCGTTTCTGTAAAGATCCCTTCCGTTTCTGCTAACAGCTTGATGCCATCGATAATTTCGGCATCGGTGACAGATTCGATATTTCCATTCGTTTTGCGGGCAATATCGAGAGCATAGACGCCATCAGCAGGATTGCCGATGGCAATCGATTTCGCAATGGTGTTCGGCTTCACTGGTGTCACAAAGTCCCGACCTTCACGGAAGGCTTGAGCAATCGGAGAACAGCCTTCAGCCTGGGCACCACTGAAGCGAACCGGTTTTTCATCCACCAAACCGGCGCTGATGAATTCTTGGAAGCCTTTATAAATCTTGCCATACAGGGAGCCAGATGCGAGCGGCGCCACAATGTGATCGGGGAGATCCCAGCCGAGCTGCTCCGCAACCTCAAATCCTAAGGTTTTGGAGCCTTCAGAATAGTAAGGGCGCAAATTAATGTTCACAAAGCCCCATCCGTGGGTGTTTGCTACTTCAGAACAGAGACGATTGACCTGATCATAATTACCCTGGACTGCCATTACCGTTGGGCTGTAGATCAGCGTGCCTAGTACTTTTCCGGCTTCCAAATCAGCAGGAATGAAGACGCAGCAGTCTAGACCTGCGTGGGCAGCGATCGCCGCTGTCGAATTTGCCAAATTACCGGTGCTAGCGCAAGAAACCGTTGAAAACCCCAGTTCACGGGCACGGGTAAGGGCAACCGAAACCACCCGATCCTTGAAACTCAGCGTCGGCATGTTGACCGCATCGTTCTTGATATAAAGCCGCTTAATACCCAAGCGACGCGCCAATCGGTTTGCTTGCAGAAGAGGAGTCATCCCCGTACCCACATCAATGGGATGCTCAGAGGCCACGGGCAAAAAGGCTTTATATCGCCAAATTGAATTTGGGCCAGACTGAATACTTTGACGAGTAACCGTGTCGCGAAGTTTGCTGGAGTCGTACGTGACCTCTAATGGTCCAAAGCAAAACTCACACACATGAAGCGCTTCTAGCGCGTATTCTTCACCGCATTCTTTACATCGCAAACTCTTAAATGCCGATGACGTAGCCGATGCGGTTTGAGTGGGGATGGGGAGTGCCTGGGTCATGGGTCAACGCTTCTCTTTATTAATCTCTACAGCAAACTATCCAAGATGTTGGAAACCTGAGTCAACCAAGAACAACAGAGGTTTCTACTCAACTTTGCGGATAGTAGCATGGGGCGGAAAACACCGTCAAACATATCCGACTATTTTTGTCGGGATTGATTTAAGCCTATAAAAATAGGGAGATATCGCAATTTCCTGTGTCAGTCAATTCAAACTAGTGGCAAATATTTGGAGTAATTACCGATAATTCATCGATTGTGCTCTCCCATAGCAGTCCTAAATGGTTCGTAAAAGGGGTTGGAGGGGGCAAAGTTCCCAAACCCCTTTGGGTTTTCCCACAATTGATTTGGGATTGCTATAGGGTGTCTAAGTCAGCCTGTTTGAGGGCTTTTTTGACAGGGTCTTGCTGACGTCGATGACTGTGGCGAGTCCGTTTCCACCGATATCCTTTTTTTGAGCAATCGCCGCAATCGATCACTGCTCAAGTCCACTAATCGCTCCTGTTTGAGCTTTTGAGCCAGTTGTACACTGGTGTAGGTGCGGGGCTCTTGGTCTAAACATTCCGTC
>DBGGTD010000121.1:0-6503 GCA_051162585.1 Elainellaceae cyanobacterium | reverse complement strand
CCGTTGAGTGGGTTAATGACTGGATTGAAGCAGTTAAATGCATATAGCAATTTGCGCGCACTCCACACCACTGTGCTTAACTCAAGCGCATCGCTATACACGCAATGATGTGTCTTGAGGCAGGCATCTCGCTAGAGTGCATTCCACAGAACAGCATCAGCTATCTATTTTAAGTATCCTGAAATCATTAAAACTAGATTCCAATCTTCTGCTATTTGCTATGCAGACAGTGCAAAGATTGGAAACGTCATATCTAGGCGTGCTTACCTATTGAATCAAACCTATTGAATCGAATTGGTTTAGGAACCGAAGGAAATATGCATTGAGGAACATCCACCAAGCATATGCCTGTAAACACGAATTCAGATGACTAGGTGATAGGTGCACCAGGTGCAATATGCAACTTCAGAAAGTTAAACGCTTAGCAGGTTGCATTCAGATCCGTCCATAAAAAACCACAACAGTAGGAAAATCGATCGCCCGAGGTGATTGCCTCTCAGTTCGCCAAGCTCAAGCTATGGCGGCTCCCCACACTCAGCAGACAATGCAACACATCAATCAAGCAACAGAACTCTCGACAAGTGCATACTGCACAAATTGCTATATCAAATACGATCGTGTACCAACTCTTAAAAACTTTATTACCTCTACGTCAGGACATCAGAAGACTCCTCACTTTTAAGCAAAATTTTATTGAATGTTCAATTCTGGGTCAAGGCAATTTTCAGATTCTTCATGGTTAATCCTTGTCTCTTACACTAAATTTATCAATTTCTAGAAAACACGGCGTGCTTCTTTAAATTTCTAAAACCAGATACTTACCGGCAACAGCCCTGCTAGCTCAAACAGTACAGTCCCAATAGACCTGTCCGAAATATAAATTCCCGCTAAAAAAGGGTGATAGACAACAATTTGTGCCTCTACCACCATGAGAAATCCCTATTAGTATGTCCAAACCCACCCTGGGCGGGCAAAGTTCCTGTTGCGCATCGAATTTGAGCAGTTTGAACAGGTCGTGAGCCTTGCCCAAAAGTACTATGAGCAACAGGAAGCGGCCTTAGAACAGCAGAAACTCCGCAACCTTGCCCGCGCCCTCGACCTTGTCCGCGACCGTGCCCTCACCCGCACCCTCACTCTCGGCTGCGCACAGGCTTTGAGAACCGCTCTGGATCTGCTTAAAGAAGCATTACCGACATCGAATAGGGAGATAGATATTCGACAATGGTGGCAGGCTCATGGAAACTAGTGGATTGAGCAGCTCCGCCAGGTAATGATTGAGCATCGAAACATTGGTCACAATTGGCAATTCACCAAGAAACAGAAGCAGCAGCTACAGAGCTACTATTGTGCCAACAAATTCTTGGTTGACCTGATAGATATTGAAGGGGACCTGATAGACATTGAAGGGGCTGTCAGCAATGATGTTCGTGCCGAGATTGAAGACACACTTCTGCTTCCCTGGTCAGAACTTCAGCGCCGCCAGCCAGAGATATATGGTGACTTGCAATAGATCAGATGGGTTGTTCTTCTATCAATTGTTTGCATTATGAAGTAGGGGTTTGGCAATGCTAAACACCGTCAAATCGGTTCATGTTGGGTGAAGCATCGATTCTAGATATTTGAGAAAATTAAAAGAAACTCAGTCTAAAAACCACTCATATCCTTCTTTAAACTGTTGCTTCGCGTCGTGCTCTACGATGCTGCCGTGAGCGACGATGACCCTCTTGAAGTCCCATTCCAAAATGCTTTGAACCGATTGTCTCACCTGCTCTTTTGCTTGAGTTGCAAACCTTTCCAACCATGATGGTCTGAGCTGTTTATATCCTCCAATGATCCTGGCTACCAACTGCGTTGTCCAAGGAAAGCTTTCATCGAAGTGAAATGCGGTATCGGTTAATATGAGCGTTTGACTTCTAGGGTGGAAAAAAACATATTCATTCAAGGGTGATATTCCGCTGGGAAGAAACGTCTTGAATCCTGCGAATAACTGGTAGACGAGCTCACCGTTGAACTTTTGAGTATCATCGTCTAATACTTTATCGATCGAAATTTCCGGTCTTTTATCCATTAGCTCTGAACTCGCATACAGGGTCGCGTCAGGATAGAGAGCCTTGAAATCTGAGATAAAAAGATGGTGAAAGAGATTGGGAGCAATGATATGCTTGACACATCCGAGGTCATTGAGTTGTTGAATCATGGCATCACCAGCCTGAATTGGAGAGATAACGGCTAGATCATTGTTTGTAAACCGAATGACCGTCATGCGCGTACCGACGTTAAGTCCCAAATAGTTGAACGGGTGTTCGGCAACCCAGATATTCTCATCGACATCTTTGAGCATAGCGACTCAACTGCGATCGCGGTCAACTTGATTATCTCATCTAATCCGGCAGTTACCGTCTATTAGCAGACTCTAGCAATCTGGTTCTATTGCCAAAATTCGTCGATTTCCAGCTCTGCTAGTTCTTCTTTCAGCTCTTGGAAGTAGTCGCTCCGGGTGATTTGAGCGACATCATTGGCTCGTTTCACGTGGTTAATTTCTATCTTTAAATCAACCAACTGCTGCTGCAATTGGGTTTCCCGCTGAACTATTTCTTGAGCAGCGTGCTGAAAGACTCTGGCTAGTTGTCCTAGTTCATCAGTCCGACTGGCGATCGCACTGAGATCGTCCGCATTAAACCCACCCGCTTCCAAAGCGGCGGCAGACTGTGTCACCTGATTGACCTCGGCTAGATACTGATGCATTTTTTGGTTGACAGCAGCAAGTTCATCCAATGTAAACCGCAACTCTAGCTGGCTAATGACCTGACAGGCTAATACCTTCAAAGCGTCTGTCTGTTCAGATTGGAGGCTACGGGGAATTTTGTCGATAACGCAGAGTGTTCCTAACGCATACCCATCGGGGGAGAGCAAAGGCGCACCTGCATAGAACCGAATATAGGGTTCATGAATAACGAGTGGGTTATCAGCAAATCGTTCATCTTGGAGGGTGTCGGGAATAATGAGCAGGTCATCTGGCTGCAAAATGGCATGGGCGCAGAAGCCTAGATCTCGGGAAGTTTCATTCACACCAATCCCACATTTGGCTTTAAACCAATGGCGGCTTTCATCTACGAACGTAATTAAGGCAATGGGGCTATGGCAAATCTGAGCAGCTAGAGTGGTGAGGTTATTAAAGGCTTGTTCTGCTCCGGTATCAAGGATTTTGTAGCGGTGGAGGACTTTGAGCCGAGTTGTTTCACTGGCAGGAATAGCTGCGGCTTTCATCCGATAGACTCCTATCATTCCATGAGCGTATATTCCCGATTATTGTAATAGATCGTGCGATCGCCATTGCCGTTGATATGGCTCTACGGGCTCAGGTTTGTATGTAGACCCCGCGCGCCGCGTGGAGTCTACACACGTTCAGCATCCTAACGTGAGAGCGTAAAGCTATACTCAAATAATTTATCAGACACTGGCACGGGGCAGCTAAAGGATGATAGCTAGAATGAATTGCAGTCGGCCCACTCACCGCTGTCAACTATCACGTCATGCAGATGGGTTCAACTCGGCTATGCCAAACCGCACAAATGGCCAAAGCCTGTGCCAACAGTGAACCTCGACAATTATTCATGGCTCCGAGGGGCGATGGTCATCATTACTGCTGAATTGTGTCAAAAAAAATCAACTGGAGATCGAACTGTATCCTATCCCACATCTTCTCGTTTCTAGCGCGGTTTAATGATGACTAAACCCGTATTAATCAGGAATGGTTCACTTATGCGTCAATTGACCAAGAGATTGACTCGTCGCCGCGCACTCTGGCTGATGGGAGGCTTAACTGGAGGGCTTGCGCTCCACGGTTGCGCTCAGCCAAATGAAACAACATCGGCTTCATCAGACGGTTCAACCGATACTGCGTCGTCTGACATGATATCTGCGACCACAGGCAGCACCCTTTGGATTGGCTACACCCCCCTCTACATCGCGCTGGAGAAAGGATTTTTTGAAGAAGGTGGATTAGACCTGAGCCATAACATTTTTAGCGGCAGCGTTGAAGCTGATGCAGCCTTTGCCTCGGGACAAATGCAAGGGCAAAACAACGTCACCTCAGAAGCCGTCGCCCTAGCCGCAAAAGGGCAAGACTATCGAGTTATTCAGGTTGCAGACACCTCCTTGGGAGGGGACGGCATTTTGGCAAGCGACGGCATTCAGGACATTGCTGACTTTGCAGGCAAAGAGATCGCCGTTGAAGAAGGAGGCGTTAGCCATTTCTTTCTGCTGCAAGTCTTAGAAGAGGCCGGTCTGACAGCCGACGATATTACCCTTCTCAACGTCACCCCTGATGCGGCAGCGGCTGCCTACCAAGCAAAACAGGTGGATATTGCTGTAACCTATTCGCCATTCTTAAAACAAGCCAGCGATGCCCGTTCAGATGGTCGCATCATTTATGACACCTCTCAAATGCCCACCGCCATTGTCGATGTTTATATCTTTAACACTGAGTTTGCTCAAAACAATCCAGGGGCAATGGAAGCCTATGTGAAAGGTATTTTCAAAGCGATTGAGTTTTTGAACACCAACCCAGATGAAGCCTTGAAAATTGCGGGCGATCGCCTCGAATTAACACCAGAAGAGGTAGAAGAAGAACTCAAAGGCGTTGATTTAACTAGCCTAGAAAAAAATGTTGAAATGTTGAGCAACTCTGACAGCGATATTTATCTGGCAAAACACATGACCGATTTGGGAGAATTTCTCACAGAACAAGGTCAGATCTCGGATGCCCCTAGCAATATCGAGACGTTTCTGATGCCCGACTATGTGCAAGCGGTTCAGGAGAGCGCATAGAGGAGGGGCGCTTGTTCGACAATGATCAGGGCGTAGTCCTAATGATGCCTAGGTGAATCCATTGCGTTGGGTCGCGCGGAGCGCGTATCGCCCTGATTAACTAAAAAAGCTGTTAATTCAAACACAAGATTAAACTGATGTATCTAAGTCGAATCAGGCTGAAATAAGTCTGATACGATGTAATTAACCGATGAATTGGGAAACCGCTTTGTGCACCAGGCGATCGCCGTTGGTGAAATGCAAATGCGGTCACTTCAAATCCTCTACTGGCGCGTTCCTCTGCATCGTCTCCTAAGCTACATCCAATCACCACTGCCGGTTTCTCATCCCCAGATGGGCAGTCCCAGATGGGCAGTAGTTGCCAGGCTAGTCTATCAAATTGGGATTAGGCGCCAGGATTGCCGACGTAATATGCCGAGCATCCCCTTCTGCACGAGAATAAAGCACCTCAAACCAGCTAGAAGGATGGTTTTTTGATCAGTCAGCGTCCGAATCATTCGCTTTATGTCGTCTGACGGAGGATTCGGAAGGAATCTCTACCATGATGGTATTGATGTTTTATTTCTTTCAAACGGAAGATGTTGAACAGGAGATAACAGACTTTAATCATAGATAGTCTAAGGGGTAGAGTGATGTCCATTTCAAAACCTGGAGCATTTCTTTATGGAACTGCGGGTCTAGATGTGGATCGGATTTGGGCTAATTCTTTAGCTAATTCTTGAACAAAGAGACGGATGGAATGCAAAGGACACAGAATCGACCTCAAGCCAACCGGCAGCCTAAAAACCAGGGGCGTGTGGTTTCGATCCGAAGCAGTGTCGTAGATGTTGAATTTTCCGATCGCTTGCCAGAGCTTTATACCCGACTCCAGGCTGGTGAACAGGGTGACATCATTATCGAAGTCGTTCAACAGGTCGACGAAAAAACTGTCCGTGGGATTGCCCTCACCTCGTCATCTGGATTAGCACGTGGCTCAGCCGTGATCGATACTCGTGAGCCGTTAAAAGTGCCTGTGGGCGATCGCCTATTGGGTCGAGTCTTTAACGTATTTGGCGACACCATCGACCATAAAGACAAAATCACAGGCGGCGAGTGGCGCTCCATCCATCAGTCTCCGCCAAGTTTGTCTCAACAAGCGACCACCTCTGAAATTCTGGAAACGGGGATCAAAGCCATTGACGTACTCGTTCCCCTCGAACGGGGCGGCAAGGCGGGGCTCTTTGGCGGGGCAGGCGTTGGCAAGACAGTATTGCTCACCGAAATGATTCACAACATGGTGAGCCAGTATGAAGGCGTCAGCTTCTTTTGCGGCATCGGTGAGCGTAATCGAGAAGCCGAAGAGCTGTATCGCGACATGCAAGACGCGGGGGTCTTACAAGACACCGTTATGCTCTTTGGGCAGATGAATGAGCCACCCGGAGCGCGATTCCGAGTCGGGCATGCGGCACTGACGATGGCCGAATATTTTCGAGACACGGCAAAGCGAGATGTGCTGCTGCTGATCGATAATGTGTTTCGGTTTGTGCAGGCTGGGCAGGAAGTCTCAGGGCTGATGGGGCGTTTGCCCTCACGAGTTGGCTATCAGCCGACGCTGGGCACCGAGCTATCAGAATTTCAAGAGCGCATCACCAATACTAAAACGGGCGCCATTACCTCAGTGCAAGCAGTCTATG
>DBGGTD010000120.1:0-5325 GCA_051162585.1 Elainellaceae cyanobacterium | reverse complement strand
GAACAAAGTTCTCTAGATAATGCAGTTTCTGGAAAACTGGAACCTGTTTCCGTAACCCAGATGTGCCGGGCTTTTGATCTGAGAATGGTTGGGTTGCAACGGTGCGGATATTCATGAGGAATAAAAATTTAACTTTAATTAACAACCTAGCCCCAGTCTACCGAAGCGATTGTCTCAATTTTGAAGGCTATTGGTAAACAGTGGGTAAAGGTTGGGAAAGAGACGCTAGGAACTCGGAGGATTGGGCGCACACCACGGAGCTAGATTCTCGATGCGGGCGTGCTGAAGCAGCGCCTGAGCTTGATCGGGGGAACAGCTATATTGGTTGATGAGAAGACGTTTGGCAGCATCTTGGGCAGCGTCGGCGGATGAGTCAAAGGCGATCGCCTCTTCATCGAGATTGCCTGTCACAGACTCGACTGGCACTGCACAACTATATAAGGGAGAATCCCGTCTGGGCTGCTGAACCATAAGAGTTTTCTACCGATCATCCGTTGAGTCACACCATCCCTTGACATCGCTACCATACACCATAGCAGTGTCTGCTCAGCGGCTTTCTGAGTGTATAGCCTTACGCTCTCGCGTTAGGACGTTAAACGTGTGGTGAGCCCCCGCGGCGCGGGGGCTCACCACACGTTTAACGTCCTTACGCGAGAGCGTAAGGCTATAACTTCTGATAAATCGATCCGTATTCCCTCGGATACTGACCCTGATTTCTGAGTGCCTTGGCGCTAATCCTCCGTGTAAACGCACTGGTAGCTCTTGTAACAGATATGCCACGCTTTTGTTACTCGATTGTCCGGGGTGGTAATCCCTAACGTTGGGCCCATCAATGCACTTTAAAACCGCAGAACTTCGTGATTTTCTTATCCAGGTTCTCCTCTCAGGCATCCTATCTTTTCAGGAAGACCGCTATGTCTAATCGAAAACTTGCTCAGATAATCAAAGGAATGATACGTGGGGTTGCTGAACTCGCACACAGCATGATCAAAAGCCTGGTCTTTTGGGTGCTTAGGGGAGGACTGGCGATCGCTCGGCAACCTGCTCTTTCAAACTCAGGTTTTATTCTACCGACGACGGTTTTATTGCTCTTAGTCGTCACTCTCACGGTCGGCGCAATCACCTTACGAACCTATAACCGAACAGCTCAAACCGTGGGCGAACGTCAAGAACGAGTCATCTATAACGCCGCAACTCCCACGATCGACCGAGCTAAATCAAAACTCGAATATCTCTTCAACAGCCAACGAGATCCTCGATATCCGGGAGGGATTCCGGCAGAGACGGTTCTCTACGGCATGTTAATTAACGATGGTCAGACCCACAACGGCATTATCGTTCAGAGCCACACAATAGAGGGGGCAACGGGTGTCCCTACTGATCCTTACACATTCCCTGGTGAAGCACGCATTGACATCGATGACGATGGGCAATTAGACAACGCTTGGCAGTATCCGGTTGATACCGACGAAGACGGGGAGGATGATGCGACGGTCGCATATTCCATCCTCTTCCAAACGCCAGCTAACCCAGCAGATATGAAAAAAGCTGACGACACCTCTGTTTCCAATCGGGCTAGAGTCCTTCAGGTGCGTCACGGACCGCTCAGCAACACCACGCAACTCAACACAATTTGCCAACTTCAAAACAATGCGGCTGCGCCTGTTGAGCAGGGTTGGTTTCAAGACGAAGCCAACACCTCGGTGCTCAGAAAAAACTTTCAGGTTAATGCCTTTGTGCTTCGTGACAACCGCAATGGAACGGTTTCAGCGCTGGAGTTTCACCAAGATCGTCAGGTCAACCGAGGCAACAAATGGGGGGCTTGGTTCCGGAATGACTTAGAGATTTTTCCGGGTCCGCAGTTTAACTGGAACGGAGCCATGCATACAGAGGGCAACCTCGTCATCGGAAACGGCAGTTTTACTGCTTATCTGATTAGCTCTCCCGCGTCATGCCTCTATACACGCGAAGCATCTGAAGTTACCGTCTCTGATGTCATTGCTGATCCTGACAATGATGTTCCTGCGTTTCAAGGACAGATTTTGAGCGGTAAGACTGGAAACAATTCCTTCGATAGCCGCGATGTCTCTCGGTTCCACCTCCACGCTAGCCCACCCATCACGAATGGCGATGACAACGTTAAGTTGGCACGAGATAGTGACTCAGTCGGAGGCAATAATCCTAAGCCTGCTGACTATGCGCTCGACCCTATTAAACTTTTAACTGAAGATAAATCTGTTGCTCGTAGTGTCGCAAACCCTTCCGCCAATCGAGCAGGGAATTGGTCTGCCCGGAAGATGGTCACGGATGGTCGTATTTTCAACCGTTCAGAGCAGGCTCCGTATGTAGACGATACCTTCCGCGCGGATAACCGCTTTGGTCCTAAACCTCGGTATAAGGGAGTTCCAATTCCGGTGCCCATTGGTACTGAAATTGCAGGCAACCAAATGAATGGTGGGGATAGCCCCATCAGCGACGAAGAACTGACTCGAAACGCGCCACCAACGGGTGAAGAGAGTATCAACGTTGGGTTAGATGGGTATTGGGAACGTCGGGCTCGTGCGGACGGGTTGCGACTGATTGTCGGACAGCGCCTCGAACTCGGAAACTATGTGGGTTGGAATGGACTCAACGCCAGCGGTGCGTCGCTATATCCAAGCAATCCTCCATTTAATACGACTGACCCGCTGCTACCTTGGAGTGGCAACTGCACCACAAATAACAGCAATCGTTGCCATGAAGCACGCCAACGAAGGACTCTGCGAGATAATCTGGCTGCTGTTCAAGCCACGGCTGTTTATCATGCTGCCTATAGTGGTGCCGCCGCGGGAGATGAATCGCGAGATTTTCCGATCGCCTGTCTTGCCACGACCGTTCACCCTGGCACGGCTACCACGCTAGATCGCAGTTCTACCTTTGAGAATTTGCTTGCTGCTGGTGAAGGAGGACTCAGCACCACAGATTTCCCAATCGTAGTGAGCGACTTTTTCACAGGACGGGGCACCAATGGCTGGGAATATGAACCCCCTGCTGCGTCGCCAAGTGACTTCAAAGACAAGATTTCTGCGACCGCACCGCTGGGTATGGCGCTAAGAAACTTAGCGTATTTTGCTGGCGACCCCAAAGGAGGATCACCCACCTTTGAGCCTCAACAAGATGGTACGGTTCATTCCTATCCTTGGATGTCAATGTGGGGTGACTTCTCGACTCTTCGCCTTGTGCTCAACAAGATCGACAGCGGCACAGATTATTACGCCCTCAGTCCTGCTGATAAAACGACACTCCATACGGCTGCCTGTACTCTCGGCATGTTGGCCTATAACTTAGGAACAGTCGGAGGTTATAACTACGCGCCACCCAACGACCAACTCAACGATGTTGGATTAATGATTAAGCAAATGGCAGGCGTTCAATCCGGCGGTCCGGCGGACTTGCCTAGTGTACCAGCTAGTTCAGATGCTCAAGCCTTTGTGCGTGCTTTTGAGCAGTGGCGTGATAACGGTCCAACCGGGCAGAGAGAGGCGAAAAATAAACTGGTTTCGATCGCTAGACTGGTAATCACCAAAGAGCAGATCGAGCGCGATCGCGTGTTTGGCTTCAGAAATGGAAAGAGCCCCAACTGCCAAAATAATTTTGCAAGCGTTAGTGGTGCTTCTGGAGGAGCTACAGGAGACTTCGATGGACTTAGATTTCTATGTGGGGCTTCACCCAAATTTCCGATTCTCTACTCATTATTTCCAGGCAATACCAATGGAGACGCTGATGGAAACGTTGATTCATCAGATGATCACGCAGAAAAAGTCCCCGATTCTCGGGGCTCGTTCAACACGTATATTGCATCCGTAAATCCGGGCGCTACTCGCTATAAAGCCATTGATATCAACAAACTCGCCGTTTTGGAAACGATCGCGGTTAAACCCCGCCTCTTTGCCGACTGGAAACTTCCCCATGAGTCTGCAGCATTAGGAACAACACCTAATCGCAACGATAAAGTGTTAATCAAAGAATGTGTTTACAGTCAATGCACGGATGCGGTCGCGGGAACGGTTCCACCTGGAAATCTCGTTCGAATTCCCTTTAAAGATTCGGCATTTATGAATGGTCGGGAAATGATGACAGTTCGGACATTGGATTTGGACCTTGATTTGATGCATCGCTCTACTCAGAACTTGACCGGCGGAGATCACTGGCTTCCCAATAGCGGTCTAGTCTATGCGTTCCGAGAGGATGCGGTTCGGGAGGATGCGATCGTGCGATCGCCCGGCTCGGGTGCAAACTGGTCAACTTGCGGAAATGACAACGGCATTCAGACTGTAGCAGCCTGTCGCATGAATGCAGCGGCTGACGCTCTGAGCTCGACTGACCCGCCCGTTAGTGAAATCCGCAAGATTAGCCCTAAACCCGTTGACTATTATGCTGATCCAGATCGCCGCCCTTATGGATTCCGGCTTCGTAACGGTAAACAACTCGATCGCGCAGGAGATGAAGGACGTGGGCTATCGTTCATATCAGACAATCCGGTCTATATCATGGGCGACTTTAATCTCCATCAAACCTATGCGTGCAACGACAACCCCACCTGCCGCCTTGAGGAATTTCGAACGCTGTTGAATATTGATAACTTCAGTAATTTCTACAGCCGCAACAATCTGGACGAACGATTTGCACGCCCAGCAACTGACCGCTGGCGACCCTCTGAAATCTTGGCAGATGCGGTTACGATTCTCTCAAGTGATTTCTGTGATGGCAGCATTGTAGACGGCTTTGAAACCTTTAACCAGGGCAATAATGCCACACTGGATACTGCATTGATGGCTCGTTATGGCTGTGGAGGCAGTAGCGACAGACGGACGTCGTTTCTCAACCAAAATAGACCGAATCCTAATAACGCCAACAGCACCCTACCGCTGAGCTCCACGGTGCGTGGCAGCGGCAACGCGGATAAAGATCGGTGGCATCATGAAAATCCTTACGACGAGGGGTCTCCTATTGCGCTAACTCGAAATGGTAACCCCATCAAAGCAGATGGATCAGAATATGCGTCGTCTAATGACAGATATCGTGAGTTTAGCGATGGGAATAAGCCCCTAATTGGAACAGGAACGAATCGAGTTAATGCCATCATTATTAGCGGACTGGTGCCGTCTCGACCTAACCAGGCATATGGCGGATTGCACAACTTCCCACGGTTTATCGAAAACTGGGATACCTTGATTATCTCTGGATCGTTTTTGCAGCTTAACTTTAGCAACTATGCGACGGGGCCTTTTAGCCAAAATGCGTGGGAGTCTGCTGTCAGTAACCCGATGCCAGCAGGTGGAGAAC
>DBGGTD010000119.1:0-5708 GCA_051162585.1 Elainellaceae cyanobacterium | reverse complement strand
ACTGAGAAACCTTTCAACTCGTTTCAACACATTCATAACTGCTAACCCCAAAAACGTGCATTAATCTGAAAGCTGCATCCGGCTGAGCATGCGACGGGTCACAATGAACAAGAGAAGACAGATGGCCGCTATGATCAGGCATTGCAGCCAAACGGCTGCCCATCCTGCACCTCTCACAAAGGCATCTCGCGTGATTTGGATATAGTAACGAGCCGGAATGATGCGTGAAATCAACGACAGCGGAAAGGGAATGTTGCTGGTTGGATAGATAAAGCCAGACAGCAGCAGTGAGGTCATAAAGCCGACAGTTGCCGCTCCTTGAACAGCAGCATTTTGGTTGTTTGCCCGTGTCCCCAAAAACAGGCCAAACATCACGCTGGTAGCCAGATATATGGCGGTTCCAATACCCAGGGGAGTCGGATCACCGGCTAGCCCAACGCCAGAGAAGAGAGAGCCAAGACTGATGACTGTGAGTGCTTCTGCAATTCCCACAAAGAAGTATGCCAATCCCTTACCCAGTAGCAGTTCTGTTGCACTAAGGCTAGAGGCATAGACTTGCAGAATCGTGCCCCTTTCTTTTTCTCTCACCATCGCAACGGCTGCTAGTAAGGATGGATAAATCCACAAAATCACGCCATAGACTCCAGGCACAATATAGAGCGATTCCTTACGACCCGGATTAAACCAAAGACGAGTTTCCGACTCAACGAGAGGTTGAGATGCCTGTAGACCTGCCGTACTCAAAAAGGCGTTTACGGTTGCACGGATACTGTTTTGCACCACACGAGCATTATTGGTATCGGTGCCATCAATCACGACCTGCACTACTGTAGTTTGGGCATCACGAATCTGGCGATCGAAGTCGGGTGGAATGACAACAACACCTTTGGCAGATCCCTGCTCTAGGGCTCGAATTGGGTTATCACTAAACCCTGCAACAGGTTTGAACTGATTCGTCGCAAAGATTTGTTCGATCAAACCTCGACTCAGGGGACCTCGATCAAAATCTTGAATCACAATTGGTAGGTTTTCGACTTGGAGTCGAATTGCAGATCCAAACAGCAGTAGGGTGATTAAAGGTAGCAGAATCGCCAGTGCTACCGTGAGGCGATCGCGCCGAAACTGAGCCAACTCTTTGAGACACTGGGACCAGATGCGCTTCATGATTTCCTTTCTCGCTCCACGATGCCAATGAACGCATCCTCTAAGGAAAAGGGAATGGGTTTAAGAGACTGGATAGAGAGGTTTGCCTCTTGCAGCGTTGATTGAATTTGGGATGTCTGCGTGGTTGGATCGTCTAGAACCACATGCAGGCGATCGCCAAAAATAGATACTTTCCACGAATCTAGTTGAGTTTTGAGTAAATCAGAAACGGCCTGAGGATGCCGTGTAGTCAGCTCAAACAACTGTCCGGGCTGCTCTGTTTTGATTTCATTAGGAGTTCCTTGACTGACCACGCGGCCTGCCACCATAAAGCCCATTCGATTACAGTGCTCTGCTTCTTCCAGGTAGTGGGTCGTTACTACAACAGCAGTTCCGTTCCGGGCAAAGTCTTCAATCAAGCGCCAGAACTGCCGCCTTGCCAACGGGTCTACACCCGATGTCGGCTCATCAAGGAACAGAATATCAGGTTCATGCATCACCGATGCGCCAAACGCCACCCGCTGCTTCCATCCGCCAGGGAGCTTGCCCGTCAGCAAATTTTCTTGTCCTTCGAGTCCGCTTGTGTCGAGCACCCAGTCAATCTTCTCTTGGCGCTGACGACGCGGGACTCCATACACCCCACAATAAAACTCTAAATTTTGCCCAATACTGAGGTCGTCATACAGCGTAAATTTTTGGCTCATATAGCCAATGCGACGCCGCAGCTCTCGACTGCGGAGGTTGTGGGTTTGTCCAGCGAGGAGCATGTCGCCAGCACTGGCTGGAATTAAGCCGCAGAGCATCTTGATGGTGGTAGTTTTACCAGCCCCGTTAGCGCCCAGCAACCCGTAGATTTCGCCATAGCGTACTTCTAGATCTACACCTTTGACGGCTTCAAAGTCCCCAAACCGTTTTTTCAGGTTCGTTGCACCAATAGCGATTTTGTCCGATAAGCGCTGTTTGCTGCCTGTGGTATCACGCTGTGCATGATTAGCCTTTGATGTTATCCGAGGAAAGGGGATAAAGGGTGGGTCAGAGCCTTGCTGCCGCAGCCGCGTGACAAATACGTTTTCTAGGGTTGGATCGGCGACTTCAATGGTGTTGACAGAAAACTGATGGTCTTCTAATAGCGATCGCACCTGATGGCTTCCTTGCTCTGCATTCTTAACTAACACATCGAGGCGATCGCCAAAGGTCTGCACATCAGCAATCATCGATGCAGCACCATTACTGTCAGAATCTGACTGACTATGTCGATGAAGCAACTGTTCGGCAGATTCTAACGCGTCTAAGTTTTCCGTCCGCACCTCCAGGCGCTCCAATCCTAAACTCTGACGCAACTGTTGAAGTGTGCCAATTTGCTGAATCTGTCCGTCGTACATCAATGCAATGCGATGGCAGCGTTCTGCTTCATCGAGATAGGGCGTTGCGACGACAATAGTACTTCCTTGGTTGGATAAATTTGCCAAAACGTCCCAAAACTCGCGGCGAGACACGGGGTCAACGCCTGTAGTTGGCTCATCCAGCAGTAAGATCTCAGGTTCAGACATCAGGGCAGTACACAAAGCCAGCTTCTGTTTCATACCGCCTGATAACGCACCCGCTAGGCGATCGCCAATGTTGGCTAGTCCCATAAGCTCAAGATACTTCTGCCGTCGCTGCTGAAACCGTTTTTCAGGCACTTGGCGCAGCCCCGCACTATAGCGCAAATTTTCGTCGATGCTGAGGTCGAGATACAGAGAAAACTGTTGGGTGAGATATCCGATCTTTAAGCGTGCATCTCGTGGTACTCGATTGAGAACACGAACCGTGCCTCCACTCGGCTCCATGATGCCTGACAACACGTGAAACGTAGTTGTTTTACCAGCTCCATCAGGGCCGATGAGCCCAAAAATTTCTCCACGCCGGACTAAAAAATCAATTCCTTTAACGGCTGCCAATTTGCCATAGTGCTTATAAAGCCCATCAACCTGAATGACAGATGTTGCGTCTGAGTCGGTACGATTGACATCAGGCATTTGTGCAGCTATCACTCGCTTAATCTCCCTTCTACATCACCACTGCTCGGTAAGTCTTGGGGTATGATTTCGGCGTCAGCAGGCATTCCCGGTTTGGCAAAGCCATCTGGATTCACGATTTTGATATCGACCCCAAATACTTGCTGCACCCGGTCTTCTTTGAAGTAGATATTTTCAGGCGTGAACGAGGCTTCTGTGTCGATCGCTATCACGTAGGCTTCAAACGGGCGATCGGGAAAGGAGTCGAGGTAGACTCTGGCGGGCTGCCCGACTCGCACTCGCCCAATCTGTCCTTCTGGAATAAACCCTCGCATATAGACAGAATCTGGATCAAGGACAGTCAGCAGCGTCGTTCCATTCACCACAACCGTTCCAGGTTCAACGGTGCGGGTCAAGACCACGCCACCAATCGGACTTTCAATATCGAGGTCGTCAATCTGCGCTAGGATTTCTCGCCGCGCAGCCTGGGCATCTTCAACATCAGCTCTAGCCGCTTCAAGCTCCGCCTGTGCTACTTCAAGCTGACTCTGCGACTCCTGAACTTGAGCAGTGCGAATCTCAGGGTTGAATCCAGTGCTGCGAGCCTGCTCTAAGGTTCCCTCGGTGGCATTAACCTGACGGCGAGCAGCCGCCACGGCAGCTTCTCGGTTACTGACAGTAGCGATAGCCGTATCATACGCCGTTTGAGCCTGGTCGAGTGCTTCTTCAGCAAGGGCTCCTTGTTCAACGAGGAATCGAGCCCGCCTCAAATCGCTCCGTTCTAACTCTAGTTGAGATTGAGCCCCAGTCAACTCGGCTTGTGACTGGATGAGCTGAGCGTCTGCTGCAGCTAAGCGGGCTTCTGCCTCCAGAATCCGCCCCTGAGATTCTCCCACGGCTTGCTCTTGAGTAAGTTGAGCCTGGTTGATTTGACTTTGGATGACACTGAGTCGTCGTTGAGCTTGAGTTGCCCGCTGCTGAGCCGCCCTGAGCCGCGCAGTTGCTCCGTCTAACCGAGCTTGAAGTTCTGACTCGTCAAGTTGGGCAATCTGATCGCCTTGTTCGACGCGATCGCCCTCTCGTACGGTGATGAGATCGATCTTACCCGTGACTTCCGAATCGATGTCGGTCGGGTATCCTTCAAGGCGTCCACTCAATTCAATCATCTCTGATTCGGTCTGAGACAGAAAATACCAGGCGGCTGCCCCGGCACCGATTAGCAACAGCCCAATCGGAATGAGAACACGAGGCTTCAGGATAGCCTTAAATTTGGTCTGCGACGATGGTTTCTGATCAGTCTGTGAATCTGATCGGAATGCATCATCTGTTTGATCGGATTCCGGATGATCGGATTCTGGATGATCGGATTCTGGATGTTTGGGTGGCGATTGAGTCATAACACTGACCCCAAGAAACTTATACGAGAGCGTTTGGGCAAGCCTCAACTCTGTTGCTCAGTAGTTTTAAACTAAACTGGTTAGTAAAAATAGTCAAGTTGATGCTAATCTATTCAGACCATACTCTTTAGATATAGCCTTACGCTTTCGCGTTAGGACGCTGAACGTGTGGTGAGCCCCCGCGCCGCGGGGGCTCACCACACAAACCTGAGTCCGTAGGACCATATAGAACAATCATTGCTTTCTAGAACTAACCCTCTCGATTTCGTGTGAAGTAAAACTAGAACCCCATGCAGCCTGAACTCAATAGCCCTGACCGGTCCAAACTGCCAAAGAAAGCCTCTAAGATTTTGGATGCTGCAACACAAGAATTTCTGAAACACGGATATGCGGGTGCGACGATTGACCAAATTGCTGCGACGGCAGGAGTATCGAAGCCAACCGTTTATAGTCACTTTCGAAATAAAGAAGAGTTATTTTCAGTCCTCATCGAACAACTAGCCAAAGAAAAATATCGAACCGTATTCAACGTTGACGATCCTCAAGCGCTTCAGGCTGAACCGAGAGCCGTCTTGCGACGAGTGCTCACCAACTTTTTTGATGTAGCGGGTGGAGATCCTGACTTTGTTGCCTTTATGCGGCTGATTATTGGCGAATCTGGACGGTTTCCTGAGATAGCGCAACCGTATCTTCGCAACATCGCTAAGCCTGGATTAGAAACTATGAGCCAATATTTAATGTCTTCTCCAGAGTTAAACCTGACTGATCCTGAGGCAACAGCGCGAATTATGATTGGTAGCGTTGTCTACTATTTTCTTCTTCAAGAAGTATTACATGGTAAGTCTGTCATACCGCTGGAGCGCGATCGCATAATTGATAATTTAATAGAACTCATTCTGAACGCCGAACGGCAAAATCATCCAGGGTAAGGCGATCGCTTTTTGGCTTTTCCGCAGTCTGGGTTATACCACCCCGTCACTGCGAGCGATACTCTCAGGGCTGGCGACTAGAAGCCGTGCCTTGCTTATAACGTTGGGGCCGAGGCACTAGTCTTGTAGGTATAGCCCGCAGGGCTATAGTGGGTTAATTTATGCTAGTTTGGCATTCACGGCAGTGAGCATTACTTTAGGAACTAGCAGTAGCGGCAGCAGCGGACCTTCAAAGCAGAGCA
>DBGGTD010000118.1:0-6914 GCA_051162585.1 Elainellaceae cyanobacterium | reverse complement strand
GTTCTTGCCCTCTCTCCAACTGGTGCTAGCGGGAGGAAGTGCAACTGACGATCCAGAAGGTGAAATCGTGCTTCGGGAAGTCAAAAATGCGGCTGGCGATGACCCAGACATTCACATACTGTTGCTGCCCCCGGATGCTCATCGCACTATTAATGCGCTTCAGAGAGCCGCGGATATCATCCTCCAAAAATCAATTCGGGAAGGATTTGGTCTGACAGTCACCGAGGCAATGTGGAAAGGAAAACCCGTCATTGGTGGCGACACCGGCGGAATTCGGCTTCAGGTGATTAACTACCATACGGGGTTTTTGGTGAATACGCCCGAGGGTGCTGCGTTGCGAATGCGCTATTTGCTCAATCAGCCTGAGCAATTAGAAGCCATGGGGCACAAAGCAAAAGAATTTGTGCGAGAAAATTTCTTGATGACTCGGCATCTTCGGGAGTATCTGACGTTGATGGTGGCCTTGTTCTATCAAGCGGGCGATCGCATCGAGCTGGGATGATCGTGACTAGATGATCGCGATTAAACATCTCGACTCGGAGTTGCCAAATTCCGAAAGCGGGTAAAGTTGGGCTCAAACAGCAGTTTGACCGTCCCAACGGGGCCATTTCGATGCTTGGTAATAATAATTTCCGAAATGCCTCGATCTGGGGTGTCAGGATTGTAGTACTCATCTCGATAGAGCATGAGAATTAAGTCTGCATCTTGCTCAATGGATCCGGATTCTCGCAGGTCTGACATCATGGGGCGCTTGTTAGTCCGAGACTCAACGCCTCGACTTAATTGAGAAAGCGCAATGATTGGCACATTGAGTTCGCGAGCCAGCCCTTTGAGCGATCGCGTAATGCGTGACAACTCTTGAACTCGATTTTCGCTGCCGCTGCCCTCCATGAGCTGGAGATAATCAATCAAGATCAGCCCCAAGCCGCCGCCTTGCTCAGCCTGGAGACGTCGCGCCTTCGATCGCATCTCGGTCACTGAAATATTGGGCGTATCATCAATAAAAACTGGAAACTGCGACAGTTTGCTAATCGCCTGTCCGAGGGAGCCCCATTCATGCTGACTGATTCGCCCCGCACGGAGTCGCCCACTCTCAATTTGTGCCTCCATCGACAGCAAACGATATACAATCTGTTCCTTCGACATCTCCAGGCTAAAAATAGCGACCGGGAGTTTTTCGCGAGATGCGGCGATATTTCGAGTAATATTCAGCACGAAGCTGGTTTTTCCCATTGAGGGTCTGCCGGCTGCAATAATCAGGTCAGACCGCTGAAATCCTTGAGTCATCGCATCTAAATCATAAAAGCCGCAAGGAACACCCGGCAGCACAATTCCCTCGGCTCGACTTTCGATATCAGTAAACGTAGAGATGAGGATATCTGACGTCGGAATTAATCCAGGGCGAGGCCGGTCTTGAGTAATCGCAAAAACCTTTTGTTCAGACTGATCTAAGACGGTTTCGAGGGCATTGCTAGTCTGATAGCCAAGCTGGGCAATCTCGTTTCCTGCCTGAATCAGCTTACGGCGCATATATTTGTCCGTCACCAGTTGAGCATACTGGTCAATATTGACTGCGCTGACGGTGCGGTCGACGAGTTGCGCTAAGCGGCTTTGACCTCCGATTTTTTCTAGCAGATCGTGGTCATGAAGCCAACTCGTAACACTCATTAGATCAGTTGGTCTGCCCTGTCCATGAAGAACAAGGGTTGCCCGATAAATGTCTTGATGAGTGCCGATGTAAAACGCCTCCGGACGCAGCATTTCCGAAACGCGGCTGATTGCTTCTGGGTCAAGCAGAATTCCGCCTAAAATCGCTTCTTCCGCCTCAATATTTTGGGGAGGGAGGCGATCGATATATGCTTGAAAATTCAGCTCTTGAACCATGGCAACGATAATAAAGGCGCGTCACAAAAAAAGTGAGAATGATCTAGAGGCTAGCACTCCATCCTATGCTATCGGCTCTAAAAAATTAAGAGGGTAAGAGCACCACACCGGCGTCTCCTAACCCTCCGTACGATTAAATGCCTTGGCAAAGCAGCCTCACGATATAAAAAACGCTGTTTCTATTCCGGGGAAACCTTACTTAGAACCTACTTAGCAGCTACCTGGATTTCGACATCCGCGGTCACTTCCGGATGAAGTTTAATCTGCACCGTATAAAACCCAAGCTTATTGATATCTGGAACCGTAATCGTGTGGCGATCGATATCCTGATTCGCGGTTTCTTGGATCACCTCTGCCACATCCCGGTCGGTAACCGTACCAAAAATGGCCTCACCTTCACCTACCTGCTTCCGAATCGTAAAGCGCCCGATTGTTCGCAGAGCTGTTTTAAGAGATTCAGCCTGACGTTTTTCCTCTAAAATTCGCTGCCGCTCTTCTTCACGACGTCGCTCAACCTGCTTCAAAATACCAGGTGTGGTACGAACAGCAATTCCTTGAGGAATCAGATAATTCCGAGCATAACCAGGAGTTACATCGACTAAATCGCCTTCTTTTCCTAGCTTGCGAACATCTTGATTCAAAACTAATTGAACACGCTTTGCCATAGTGCTTCCGTCTCTCACTTAAAAAATGGCTAGGCAATTCCTAACCAGACACATTATCCTAGCGAACCTTGCTGTCCGATCGCAACCTACATTTGGCGATCGCCCAGTTTTGCCTCGTGTCCTAACGATGTCTCATGGTTTAAAACTGATCTTTCATACCGCGAATTCGAGCAAATATCTCAGTTGGATCATGACTACTCGCAACAGATTGCACGGCGGGTTGATCCCATCTAATAAAAGGATTAGTCAGCTTTTCAACCTCTAGCTTCGATGGAATAGTTGATTCTCCTCGCTGACGGGCCGTATTAACCGCATCAAATCGTTCCCTCAACTCACGATTATTTGGGTCTATCGTCAACGCAAACCGAAGATTTTTGAGCGTATATTCATGGGCACACCAAACTCGTGTTTGATCCGGTAACTGTCTAATTTTGTTTAGCGAATTAACCATTTGGGACGGAGTCCCTTCAAACAACCGGCCACACCCTCCCGCAAATAGAGTGTCACCGCAAAAAAGTTCGCCCGTGTTATTCTCCTGCTCAGGAGGAAAATAATAAGCAATATGGGCTTTTGTGTGTCCGGGCACAAAGAATACATCTGCCGTTCGATTTGCAAACTCAACCTGATCACCCTCATTAAGAAATATCTGTTGTCCAGGAATCCGTCCTCGATCTTGAATTCCTCCATAGACAATCGCCTGAGGATATACCTGTAATAGCCGAGAATTGCCGCCCACATGATCGCTGTGATGATGGGTATTAAAAATGGCAACCAGTTCAGCGTTCAAGTCACGCAAGCACCGCAACACTGGCTGTGCTTCTG
This sequence comes from Elainellaceae cyanobacterium, assembly GCA_051162585.1. Lineage (GTDB taxonomy): Bacteria > Cyanobacteriota > Cyanobacteriia > CAZCXK01 > CAZCXK01 > DBGGTD01. Next base: position 3,543 of record DBGGTD010000118.1, on the reverse strand, counting down.
CCGGATCGACGACTGCCGCGACGCGATTTTGAGCGTCATGAAGGATAAAGATGTAGTTATCTGAAAGTGCAGGAAGTCGATAAATGTCCACGCCAATTTACCTCCTCAGTAGGTTTGTGGTGTCTATACGGTGCGTAACAAAAAATTTTTATTGACTCTTTACAGTTGACTTATTAGAGCTTTGCCTATTCGAGACAAATTGGTGGGAAGAATGGATAAACACAGGTTAAAACAGCCCTATTTAATATAGTGGGTTGTCAGTTATATGATGCAAATGAATCGAAGTCGACCCAGCCAGAATTATAGAGAGCGATCGATTCCTACTATCGTGAATCAAGTCATTGCATCCGGCAAAATTAGTCGCGACAGTTATCTGACGCTAGCAACTGCCCTGTTGTCGAATGCCCGAATGAGCAGCGAAGAGCGCCGCCAAATCAATCAGATTTTTGATTATGCGCAAACAGGTCGCCTCAAAGTCGTAGATTGAAATCGTAGGATCAAGGTCATCACACTCCATGAAATCTTAAAGCGAGGTATTGACGTGTCTCAACCAATTCAGACTGTACTGGTTACTGGAGGCGCGGGCTATATTGGCTCACATGCAGTTTTGGCTCTCAAGCAAGCAGGCTATAACGTTATTGTCTTAGACAATTTGGTTTACGGTCATCGAGATTTGGTTGAAACGGTATTAGATAGTGAGCTGATTGTCGGAGACATAGGCGATCGCCAGCTTTTAGATCACCTGTTTGCAACCCACGACATCAGCGCGGTGATGCACTTTGCGGCCTATGCCTATGTGGGAGAATCAGTCACCAATCCTGCAAAATACTACCGCAATAACGTAGTGGGCACCTTGACGTTACTTGAGGCAATGGTTGCCGCGTCAGTCAACACGCTTGTGTTCTCGTCAACCTGTGCGACCTATGGCATTCCTAAAGGGGTGCCAATTGGAGAAGACCATCCTCAAGATCCGATTAACCCTTACGGTGCTACTAAGCTCATGGTAGAGCGAATCCTGGCTGATTTTGACCGTGCTTACGGGGTAAAATCAGTCTGTTTCCGCTATTTTAATGCGGCAGGTGCCGATCCAGATGGGCGGTTGGGAGAAGATCATTCTCCTGAAACGCATCTGATTCCGCTCGTACTTCAAACGGCTCTAGGTCTACGAGAGTCGATTTCAATCTTCGGGACTGACTATCCAACACCCGATAAAACGTGCATTCGTGATTACATTCATGTCGCTGATCTTGCCAATGCTCATGTTTTGGGGTTAGAACATTTGCTTTCCCACCCTACTAGCCAGGTATTCAACCTAGGTAATAACAACGGCTTTTCGGTTAGAGAGGTGATTGAAAGCGCACGAAACATTACAGGAAGACCCATTAATGCCGTTGAATGCGATCGCCGTCCAGGAGATCCACCGGCACTGGTCGGAAGTAGTGATAAGGCACAAGAGATCTTGAGATGGCATCCCAAGTATTCTGATTTAGACACGATTATTTCTCATGCTTGGCAATGGCACCAACATCGCCATCAATCATAAACAGGGTTAGATACCCTTTTCAGGATTTCTCATAAATTCCTGTAAGTAACCCAGCGTAGCGAATAGTGATGACATACTGAAGCCGCAAATTCGATTTTTATTTTGCTATAAATTTATTCGGGCTTCATAAAAAATAAATATAGATTTAGATTCCCCTGATTCTCTTGATAACTGGTGCTTTAACACGATTAAATATCCGACCATGATTGCTAGACCGGGTAAAAACTATTGACCTCAACCGATAAAATCTCTATGAGCCAGCCTCGTGTAACGTTGATTGTGACTCAAAGAGAGCGATTCAGCTTAACTAAGCCATCGCTTGAGAGTATTCTTGCTGATTATGCGGCATACCCCTTCGATTTGATTTATGTCGATGGTCACAGCCCGCCGCATATCGCAGAATACTTACGAGAACAGTCAAGACACCATAATTTCATAACGCTAATTCACCGCGATCGCTTCTTGCGATCGAATGAGGCTCGTAATATTGCGCTGCCTCATGCGACGAACACCGACTATGTCGTCTTCCTAGACAATGATGATATTGTCGAACCGGGATGGCTTCAGCCTCTCGTAGAGTGTGCAGAAGAAGAGAAAGCTGGGATCGTTACGCCGCTAATTCTTCAAGGACAACCCAACGATCCGAATATTGAAGTCCATGTCGCTGGAATCAAGACGACATTTCGGACCAAGAAATCAGGTAAGCAATGGTTTGAGCAAAAACAAATGCTCTATGCGCGTAAGCTGCATGATGTTCAGTCAGACCTCTGTCGAACTCCAGTTGATTCAGTTGAGTTTCATTGCATTCTCGCGAGGCGATCGCTACTCGATGCAGTCACGTTAGACGAAGTATTCGATAGCTTGGCCAGCCATACCGATTTGTGCTTACAAGCAAAAGCTCTTGGCGAAACAATCTTTCTTGAACCTCGTTCTAGAGTCATTTTTCTCAATCCTCGGCAAATTACTCAATTTGAGCGAGATGATTTACCGTTTTATCGCTTTAAGTGGAGCGAATCGTCTGTTAAAGCCGTGTTTCGAAAAACGGTTAAAAAGTGGAACCTGGCAAAAAATGATCCGTCCTTTTGGTCAATTTGGAAATGGGTCATTCAAAATCGTCAACTCCCTGCAAAATGGTCAACTGCTGAGGGCAGTTTTCATCGGAAAGTTCTCACGTTCTGTCAAACTCGCTGGTGTCCAAGCTGGCTTCGGATGATGCTTGAAGAGGGTGTGCTCTATCTGACATTTCCTGAAGCTGGTATTCCCTCAAATCTTGGCCCCACAACTCCAGCCAGTCACGAGCAGTCATTGTCTACAGTCCGTGATTTTCAGGATGTGATTACTCAATAATCCAAGCGTTGCGTAATGGTATTAAATTCTGTTGTATTTAATCTCAGGAGATCACCGGTAAGGTTTAGCCCCAATCGTCAGAAACCAAAATCAGGCTTATTAAAGGATTTAGAGAATGGAGACAACTGTATCCGTTGTCATTACTGCATTCAATAAAGCTCAATACCTTGAGCAAGCGGTTAGGAGTGTCTTTTCTCAGACGTTTCCTCATGTAGAGTGCATTGTTGTCGATGATGGATCAACCGACTGCACCCAACAGGTGATTAAAACTCTCATTCACGACTGCCCTACTATTCAGTATTTTTATAAGCCAAACGGGGGGGTTTCGTCGGCACGAAACTTTGGGGCAGAAAAAGCATCAGGAGAGTGGATTCAATTTTTAGATGCCGATGATTGGCTTCATCCTGACAAAATTCGATTTCAACTCAGTTGCCTCCCCTCTGTTCACCAGACAGCCGTGATCTATTCAGATTATGAGCGCGTTTACTTAAACCGTAATGAACAGCTTGTTCGAACCCAAGTCCAGACAATAGGTGCCTTAACAAAGGCTCAGCTAATTGAGCGACTATTGGTTTGCCCAGATTTCTTGGCAAATTCTCCATTCCCGCTGCTTCAACAGGCCGTGCTCCTTAAGAAAACCCTCTTAGAACAAA
>DBGGTD010000117.1:0-2756 GCA_051162585.1 Elainellaceae cyanobacterium | reverse complement strand
GAATATAGTAGCCATCGTTCCATAATCCTCGATAGCAAAGGGTTGGGCCTGTTTCATCTCCCTCAGCAGTATGGTTGAATACTACATCTAAAATCACTTCAATCCCGGCTTTATGCAATGCTTTCACCATGTCGCGGAACTCATCTACAACGGCCAGGGGAGCTTGACGAGAACTGTATCTGGCATGGGGTGCAAAGAAGCTAATAGTGCTGTATCCCCAGTAGTTTGTCAGTCCAGGACGAACATCGTTTTCGTCAAACGCATGAATCGGCAGTAGTTCAACAGCGGTAATTCCGAGGCTTTTTAGATAGGGGATTTTCTCAATCACGCCTGCATAGGTGCCGCGTTTTTCAGGGGCAACACCAGAATTTGGATTGCGGGTAAATCCGCCTACATGTATCTCGTAGATCACGCTCTTTGAAAGGGGGGTTTTCAGCGGGCGATCGCCCTCCCAGTCATAGATTCCAGCCTTTCTTCCATCACCATGAAAGCTAGATGCCACAACTACGCTGCGAAGCGACGTCGCACTGTTATCCTCTCCGTAGCGAGATGCTGCTTGACGGTCATAGTTTTGCCAATTGACAATTGAGCACGCGTAGGGGTCGAGCAGCACCTTAGACGGATCGCAGCGTAATCCCCGTGCTGGAGCATAGTCACCGTGCGCTCGATAACCATAGACTTGCCCGGCCCGAAGTCCTGGAACAAAGACATGCCAGTAGCACGCGGTTTGGTGATGGTGTGCATCAAGCAGAATGACCCGAGAGGGGGTAGCAGCATCATAGGTGTCGAATAAGAGGAGATCGATTGCAGTTGCATCTCTAGCTGCAACACAGAAATTGACGCCATCTTCTGTCACCGTTGCACCAACCGGAAAACTCAGCCCGGGTAAAACACGTGTCTCCATAGAGTTAAGCTTTTATCAACGAGAGAAGTTTAAACGTTTCAGTAGCCAAAATTCAGTATGAATCGTGTTTATATCAGGAACTTTCAATTCTCGTCTTACAAAGCTAGACCTAATCGCCAGACCTTATATAGCCCTACGGGCTTACCACACGTTCAACGTCCTAACGCGAGAGCGTAAGGCTATACCACTCAGCTATACCACTCAAAGGGCTCGCGCGCGGAGAATGCTCAGGTCGAATTATCGCTATATATCTTCCAACTGGTAAGTGTAGCGATTTGTCAAGCGCCTTAAGTCTGTAAATGATACTTCGTCATGGGAATGCGTTGTGTCAGTTCGGATTCGCTTATTGTTAAGTACGATTACGTACTGATATTCAGGATCAGTTTCATTAATTTAGAAGATAGACGAGTGTAGATCGAATGTGAAAAACTTAGCAATTTTCTTTGCATTTCGCTAATTCCTCATGATTAACCCCAATTTTTCGTTGTTCGATAACTTAAACGTATTGGTCGTAGATAGCGACGATGATTCTAGAGAACTGCTAACCGGGCTGTTTGGAACGTACGGTATCAAGACAATTACTGCGGCATCGGGGAATGAGGCATTAGAGCTGATCAAACAACATCAACCGAATGTATTGATCTCCGAAATTCGGCTGCCTGACGGAGACGGCTATTCGCTGATGGAGAAAGTCAAAGCCCTTGGAACCACTTATCAGATTAAAATGCCGGCGATCGCCCTAACCGTATACGCTAGCGAAATTGATCGGGCTCATTCTATTTCGGTTGGTTTCTGCGAACACTTAGCAAAACCTTGCAATTTTGATACGTTACTTGCGACCGTCGCCTATCTGACCGGGCGAGATCATCTTATTCATCAAGTTCGTATGGAGTCGGTGGAGTCAGAATAGCTCTACACATCAAGGGGCGATCGCCTGACATCATTACACTGCCCTGGTTGCGCCGACACACTCGCACCGACAGATGGCTTTGTATTGGTCTATAAGCCGCCAAATCTCTAACCTACGAGGGTAGAAGCAACGATCATATTTCGATAGCCTTTCGCCAAGGGGGAGTAATAACTTAGATCTAAGAATTTTAATTAATACATGATATTTAAGAATCGACTGCTGAGTGCAATGTCGGACGCGCTTTATGCAAAGCTTGCTCCTCATATGATACAAGTATCGCTATCTCAAGGTGAGCTACTTCATTCACCGGGTGACTTGATCGAAGACGTTTATTTTCCTTTAGATTGCCTCCTGTCTATCACTATCACTATGCAAGATGGGTCAACGGCTGAAACAGGGGTGGTGGGAAATCGGGAAGTGTTAGGAGTTAACGCATTCATGGGGGCAAAGGAAACTACCCAAACCGCATATGTGGTGCAAATTCCGGGAAGTGCGATGAAAGTTAAAGCACTACCGTTACGAGAGGAGTTTAATCAAAATAAAGAATTGCGTGACATCTTACTGGAATACACACAAGCACTGATTGCTCAACTTTCTCAAACCGCCGCATGCAATCGCCTTCACGTTCTTGAGCAACGTCTAGCACGGTGGTTGCTAGAAGCACAAACTCGGGTTGAGTCTGATGAGCTAACGCTGACCCAAGGATTTATTGCTGAAATGCTTGGAGTACGACGCGCCGGAGTGACTCAGGCGGCTCAAAAGTTACAAGGAAGTGGATTGATTCGATATGGCCGAGGAAACGTTCGAATCCTTGATCGGGAGGGCTTAGAAGCAGCATCGTGTGAATGTTTTGGGGTTATTCAAGGTGAATATGTTCGCCTACTCGGGGAAAAGTAGTAGATCTGGCAATGCTGAGTTCAGATAGGGGATATGAACGAACAA
>DBGGTD010000116.1:0-5238 GCA_051162585.1 Elainellaceae cyanobacterium | reverse complement strand
GGATATGACCTATTGACCATCAGGCAAGGAAAAGATTTGTTTGAGGCGATCGCCACATTCAAACCCGACGTGATTTTATTAGATCTTAAATTGCCTGATGTCAGCGGATTTACTCTCCTTCAAGAACTTCGAGAAAGCAGCAGATGGGCTAAGATTCCAATAATCGTGGTGTCTGCATTTGCATTTAGAGCGGATCAGCAACGAGCATTCGATCTAGGCATTCAAGATTATTTGGTTAAGCCCATTGATCTTCATCAATTAAGAACAGTTATTCAAAAAAAACTGCTTAGATCCGATGATGATTAGCCTCTAATGATTTAGCCTCATTCGTTTCTTTGACTACGAATTTAACCATCCAATGCGTGATTCGTCTTCAATTGTTCTGCCTTTGCTCTTCAATGAAGGCTTCCACCGTGCGACTGAGCGACTGAACGAAATCACCAATTGTTAATGTTTTTCGCTCTAGATCAGTTAGCGATAGCAGCAGTGTTTGGAGCTGATTCAAAATTTCATCCATTTGCTCTCGATATTGACCTTCAAATTCTTCAAGATTCATCGCGGCGATACCTCTGTGATAATTTATACTTCAAATTTAGTACTCGCTACGGAAAATCAAATCGGCCAAATCGCTTGACGGCAGTAAAATTAAGCAGTTTTGCCTAATTGTCGAGCAATGTCGTCTGCGTACTAAGAGCTTGTACTGAATTTTCAGATCAGATTATCACTACCCATTACCCATTACCCACTAACCAGTGTTGGGCTCCCGACTCTATGTATAGCCGTACGCTCTCGCGTTAGGACATTGAACGTGTGTAGAGGCCCCGCGGCGCGGGGCCTCTACACACAAACCTGAGCCCGTAGGGCCATATCTCGCAACGCGGTAGAAGCGTAAAAGTTAATGGGGATCAGTTAATGGGGATCAAGTGCCCAGCGATAGAAAATATCGGGCAAATGGCATCCATCTTCGTCAGAAATTTTGCTCTATAGATAGAAGCGTCCCGTCAGAGTTTTGCTAGATAGTGAACATGTAGCAAATTTTTTTAATATCACTATGAGTAACGAGCGAGTTTCACGAGATACCTACGACCAACATATCGTTCCGTCTGAGACAGCTGCTCGAAAAGAGCGTGAAGGGCAAAGCTATAAGCATACGCCTGAACAAGATGAAGCCATTGACACAATGGCTGGCTCTACGGTTGACGAGGAAGGGTTAGCCAATAACTATGCAGTTGAGCCTGAAATGTATTACGAAGAGCGTGGCGACTTACGAGCCAAAGAGCAGCGAGAGGAAGCTGAGCGGGCAAGAGAATTGGAAGAAATCAACACGACGAATGAACGTGGAAAGCTAACGGAAGACGAAGATGAGCGAGGAAAAGGAACCGGGGTCATCTAGCCTCAAGTGCTATCGCAATGACTCTGTGCGGGCAAACAGCCGTTTGCCCGTTTCAGCTGTACGGGCACTATTCAAACGCTAATCCCTCGCTAATCCATTAGTGTGACTTGATTTGAGATTCAAACACGTCGGGGTAGGCATTCCAAATTTCTTGAATAAACGTCTGAAGCTGCTGGTGGGAATGGCGATCGCACTCTTGAGAATGCTTCAGGTTATTTAAGCGAACGAGCAGCGGAATCACCTCAGTATCCAACGCCACCCGAAACAGAGAACACGGGCACAATAAATCGACTCCCCGTCTCAAATCAAAAATAGTGTGTTCTTCATTAAATTGGGTGCCAGCGTCAGACTCGTCGCTAACCGTCAGAGCTAGCGGTCGGACCCAATACATCTGCCGTAACTCGACCACTTGGATTAGCTCCGCATAGAGGTGGCGGGTTTCATAATCTAAACGAATGATTTGAGAGGGTTGAAAGCTAGGATGTTGAACCATTGGTATTCATGCACAGTGAAGCTATTCAACGTGAGCAAATCGTGGCAAGAATGACGGGTAGCCTTTTTCTCGTCTGTCTCTCAGATGATGAGACTCGTTACGATTAAAGAATTTAGTGAATATTTACGATGAATGTTTACGATTACTCAGACGGAGTGGAGTCAGTCTGACGATTTGTTTGAACGACCTCCTCAGCAGATAGCCCCTCTCCTTGATAGCCAAAATACCAGAGCGCCGCCGCTGCCTCCGCTCGTGTGACTGGCTTTTGAGGCTGAAAAAGAGTTGTATAGCCAAATGCCCGACGGATGTTCGCCGTATCACCATTTTGAAAATCAGCAAGCACCGCTTTTAGCGACTTGGGATCGATCCGGGCTGCATCTTGGAATCCCCAGGTTTGCTGAACTGCGTCAACCGTGGCAGGGGGCAAGCTTCTGCGAACATCGAGCGGCAATTTCCACAGCAGCATATCTTGCCGAGTCAGCGGCGCGTCTGGGCGAAAATTAACGGTGGTTGAGTCCCCAGAAAGGGGGCTGGGAATCAGACCTGCCTCCGCAAGTCCTTGAATCACATCAAAGTCAGGAGCAGAGCGGGGTACATCTTGAAAAGCGGGCTGCACGCTATTCGTTGCGGGTCGGATTCGTTTCGTAGGTTGATCCGCATACAGGGTATTGTTAGCCGTGAATAGCCACTGGGCAAACTCTCGTCGAGTAACCGTTTGGTTGGGATTAAACGTATTGCTCGATGACTCATTAGGCGTGTCAGAGACGCTAGAAGTCAAGACTCCAAGCTGAGCTAAGTCTTCAATATAGGGACGCAACTCTTCAGGAGCGCTATCGATATCTGAGAATGTCTGGGATGCCCTCAAATTGGCTGCGACGTCTGAATTGTCTGCTGATGAACTAGCGAGTGATTCACCTGACGACGACTGACTCCGCTCAGATACGGGGGAGTCTGACAACGCAGATGCAGATGTAACTTGACTACGAGAGTATTCCAGCGTAAATTCTGTTGGGTCTGACGCCGAATCGTCTGGTGCATCAGGAGACGGGCGATCGCCCGATGGCGTATCCGTTTGCGCGCCTTGCACAGAAGAATCAAACAGCAGCGCGATTCTCACACCCTCTTTAACAGCTTCCAATGCTTCTGCTGATGCCGAAGCGGATGTTGAGGTAGTGGAGGACGGACGCTGAGCGATTTCCCAATTCTGCTGTTCAAACAGTTGCAGATAGAATTGTTGAACCTGCTCGGTCGAATCAGGAGTTGTCCAACGAGTTTGGGTGAGTTGCTGATTTGTAGCTGACCGATTTGCCCGTAGCGCCGACGATTGATCGGTATCGAGAAAGTTGGCATTGGGATAGCAAACTCCGTCTGGGAAATCATTGGGCAGTTCTGCCAAGATTGCCTCTAAACAGCGACCATTAGCCGCGTTCTCAGCATTTTCTCCGAATACAGTCGGATCATTTTCTAACTGAGGATCAGCGGCGAGCGATCGCCTCAGCGATTCTCCAAACGATCCTCCGGAACAAGACGCTAGGGAACCCGCTAAACACAAAAGGCAGATCAAAACAGTCGAGCGTTTCGCAAACACGGTCACACACTCACTCAGAGATTTCAATCCCTACGCTAGCGCAAATTGTTCATCGTCAACTGCCCGCCATCAAATGTTGTCGAATATAACAATGCTGACGGTAACGAATCACCATCAGCATTGTTAAGTGTTGAGTGTAATTAACTCTGTTTAACTACTTATCCAAATCACTCAAATGAAAGCAATGGATAGCTCAAACCATTAAGACGCTAGTGCGACTTCTACCATTTGCTGCAGCTCACCCTTCTGGTAAAGCTCAATCATAATGTCAGAGCCGCCTAGAAATTCACCATTGACATAAACCTGAGGAATGGTAGGCCAATTCGAGTATTCCTTAATGCCCTGGCGAATTTCGTAGTCTTCTAAAATATCGACGGTTTCATAGGGCACGCTCAGCACATTTAAGATTTGCACCACATTATTGGAGAAACCGCACTGGGGCATAAGCTTGTTGCCTTTCATAAAGACAACAATTGGACTGCTATTAATGATGCTCTCGATCCGCTCTTTGAGTTCTGGAGTCATAGCGCTTTCTCGAAGACGTAACAATCTAAAGGTGTACGTGTGAGATCTTGGAAAATCTGATGGTCAAATCTTGACGGTCAAATTTTGTCCGTTCAAGCTAACACCAGTCTACCAATAAGATCAAAATGTCGTAGACGATTGTATACATCTACTTCGACATAAAAAATTATGGCAATGATAGAGGGCGATCGCTCAATCATGCCGTCTGACGTGCAGTTTCCCAGGTTTCAGGGGTATAAGTCTTCATAGACAACGCGTGAATATCTTCAGCCGACATTGCCTGACGAACGGCTCCATACACAAGCTGATGCTGCTGAACTAGACTTTTGCCCTCAAAGGCTGACGAAATTACCAAAACTTGATAATGATCTCCGCCACCCGTTAAGTCTTGAAGCTGCACCTGTGCGTCTGGAAGCTCTGCCTTGATCATGGATTCCACTTGGCCCGGACTAATCATTTAGACCTCCCTGTATCAGTGTGTGCCTGTACCCATTAGAATATGACATCGTTAGAAATTGGATATGAACAGATTGAACATCATCAACCCAAAACGGGTTAATGAGATTCGCCTGCATTCGCCTAGCGATTAGGAATGGATGACGTGGGTTCAGCATCTTGATTTCTAGGATACGGGGAATCCACAAAACCTAGCTCAAACAGTTGACGATAGGCGCGTTGACCCAAATCTCGCGTAGGCTGCTGACTGCGAATAATCTGAATCAGGAGGGGAACCGCTAGCTCAGGCTGATTCTGAGCGCGATGCACGAGCGCCAGCTGGTACGTGGCCTGATCTCTCATTTGTGCGGTTTCGAGAGCCAGTGTCCTCTGGCTATCGGAAATGCGATTATCGATGCCAGAAAAGCTAGCCGCAAGCTCTTGGTAAAAATTGGAAAGCTGGTTGAAGACTTGCCGTGCTTCTTGGAGTTTACGCGCAGCCAATTCATAGTCCTGAGCTGCGATCGCATTACTAGCTTCCCTCATGAGCCGATCCCCACCTTGTGGACTCAGGAGGCTCCCATCTTGAGCAAGTGGACGGAGATCATCCTCATCCACAGACGTGCCCGGATCGACTGATTCTTCCGCTGATTCATCGGTTGATTCAGGGAAGATTTCTTCATCGGGTAGCGACAACTCCTGAGCGCTAACAATCGCAGGTTGCAGCCACGCAAGTGCCGAAATGATCCCTACGGGCAAAATGTAAACGAATGGAGAGAAGCGAAAAGTCTTAACCATAACGCA
>DBGGTD010000115.1:0-4721 GCA_051162585.1 Elainellaceae cyanobacterium | reverse complement strand
ACTCAGGTTTGTGTAGTGAGCCCCGCGGCGCGGGGGCTCTACACACGTTCAATGTCCTAACGCGAGAGCGTACGGCTATATTAGAATCATAAAAAATTAACGTACCTAATGACGATAGACTCAAACGCCAAACGGGCTCAGCATTGCCAAGCCCGTGTGTCGAAACTATATGCGTATTAACAGAGCATCATGCTCTTAGCAGCACACCTCAAATAATAAAATCAGCAAACTCAACCCACAGATGTTCAGATTGCTAGCTAAATAGACAATCAACGGCAAATCTGCCGTGAGGGTTCCAAAAAATAAAATACAAACCCCACGAATTTAAATTAGATATCGGGTTGAGCTGAAAGACTAGGAACAGATGCAAAGGCGAGAACTAGGAAGATAGATCCTGGATATCAGCGCTCTAATGTCACTGAAGACTGAAGAATAGAAGTCTCAAACTCGTCCTGATTTTTGTAGATGGTAAAGACTTTTTCTAAGCCAGCAATTTCGACGACCATCCGAACTTGCTGATTGAATGAACACATTGCCAAGTCACAACCAATCTTACGAGCAAATTTGTGGGCTGACACCAAAACTCCAAGCCCGGTGCTATCCATGAATGCAACATTTTGCAGATCGATGAGCAAATACTTTGCTCCAGACGAAACACTATCCTCAATCCAACGGATGAACTCAGGGGCATTGGTCTTCGTAAGGAGTTGGGTCGGTTGAAGTACTCTTAATGTAGACATGGGAAATTCCAAAAAAATAGAGAGTAGTTCGAAAAAAACCAAAATTAACTCGTGACCTTAGAATTCTAGCCTCGATTATTGGAATGACGAACAGACTGAGAATAAAGATTCCGACAAGTTGAATGTGGGAATGGAAAAAATCTCGAATGAGAATTTTTACCTATAGTCCAAATAGATAGCACAAAAGTTCTGATGGTGTCTAATTCCGTTGGGAGGTTTCCTTGAATAAGTTATCCGTCTGCTGACTTTGATTTTGGCTTAAACTGGCTGGCGATCGCCCCAATGAGCATAGGACGAGGCAATAATCGCGGCAGATTCACAATCACCCGATTCAGCACTCCGCCTGTTACAAGATTGGGAGCGTTGCTATTCAGCGCCTGCAGCGCATCTTTGACCACAGCATCCACCGAAGCCACTCGTTGAGGAACAGTCTGAGTGAACGACTTCGGAAATTTTGCCCGATCAAAGAATTGGGTTTCGGTCGGTCCCGGGCAAAGCGCGAGAACTCGAATTCCATACGGCTTGTTTTCTGCCCATAGTGCCTCACTGAAGCTCAGAATAAAGGCTTTACTCGCCCCGTATACAGAAAGATACGGCATGGGCTGAAATGCGGCAATTGAGGACACATTAATAATGTTTCCCTCCGCTCGTTGACGCATCCCTGGCAAAAATAGATAGGTTAAATCGACTGCCGACAATACGTTGACCTTCACCATGTCGAGCTGACGCTGGCGATCGCGATCGCTAAAGGGGCCATAATCTCCGAAACCCGCATTATTAATCAGCAGGTCAATAGTCAATTCCCACTGTTGCGTCGCCTCAAATATCTCACCTGCCGCATCAGGCTGAGACAAGTCTTTTGATAGCACATCGACTCGAATATCAAATCGATCCCGCAAATCAGTGGCGATCGTCTGGAGGCGATCGCCGGATCGGGCAACCAACACCAAGTCAACGCCACGACTTGCTAACTCGCTCGCGAATGCCGCACCAATACCCGACGAGGCCCCGGTGATGAGAGCTGTTTTCATTAGACTATTTCAGTGGTTACCAAGCTACTCTGCAAATCTTAAAGCAGAACGGGTAGTTCGACATCTGATCAGAGCAAACACCCCATTGCATCTCTAGTAGAGCCTTACGCTTTCGGGACGTTAAACGTGTGGTGAGCCCCCGCGGCGCGGCTCTACACACAAACCCAAGTCCGTAGGACTATAAAGACGGCGGAGGTTTCATAACTATAGTGTGAGCGAGACGCTCAAGTCGCGGGCAAGACGCTCTCAATGGTTGGCGTAGTTCTGCCAAACGGTCCTAGTCAGACAACAGCTCAGATTCAAAATCGGTGGAACCCTCAGGTGCATTCTGTTTCCAGCGCCAGTTCATTTTTTTGTGCACTCTAGGAGTAAAAGAAATTCCTCGCGTGGAATGAAAATCGTCTTGAACTTTACTAGTCAGGCGCTTAGAGACTTGCCTCACAATTTGATTGAGCAGGCGATCGCCCGTCTTCTGAATCAGCGACTTAGGCAGCGCGTGGATAAAGCGAGGAAATGTAATATGAACTGTCAGATGCAGTTCCCACTCAACTTTAGTCAAACGTCCAGATTGCGGTACCGATACTACAGTCTTTTGATCTGACTTAGAAAGAGACGCAACATCAACCTCTAGCAGTTCTAGCGCCGCCTGAAAATTGACATCATATCCTGGAGGCTCATAACCCGGCACCGGAATGGTTTGAATTCGATATACACCCTCATCCTGAGGGAGAAGATTTAAGCCGATCTTAGGCTCAACCTCATATCCGAATGACCCAAACCGCCCAATAATCAGAGCATACCCGGTTTCCCCAATTGGCTCTGCCTTCATCGGTAAAGCACACCGATTAAACCAATCTCGATGCGAATCTAAATAGCGTGCCACCTCTGCCGCACTCGCATACATTTCCATGCAACTCGAAAAGTAACCCTGAAAATGCATCGGGTCGTTAGTGGAGTGAGCAGCCTCCTTAGAAACGTCAAGGATTCGCGAAGAATCGCTATGTATCAAGTCTGATGCGATCCCCAGAAGAGGGTTCGAGTTTCCGTGAGGCTGATGGTCAGCTGAATTCGCCTGCATAAATACACACGTTCCTGAAATAGTTGCAGTTTTAGAAACGGTTACAGCGATGCGATTGAATAGACATCGCTATTTCATGAACATTAGACGATAAAACGTAACATATTGTTCTGATTTTATCGGTTAATCGATTGACTGCCTATGAACAACACACTCGATTGAGAGCATAAGACTCATAGTCTATAAACGGATCACTGATTTAGCATACTCCGCCATCCTAGAATGCAACCATGCTCGATCTACGCAAAGATAGAGATTAATAGAGATTAAAAGTTCGAAGTCGATGCTGATTTCTCCATTGATTTACGGAGATACCTTGTGCTTAGGTACTGAGTAGATGCACCCATTATGGCCAAGTTTCCGGATTTCATCGTGAGAAATGCTGAGAAGATTTCTTAGAGATTCGATAAAGCAATGTAGGAAGCTTACCTGATTGTAGATTCTCTCTTGGCTTGCAGCATTCCTGACACCGACGACATCAATATCAGGCTGTTTAAGATGAGGTCGAAAAATCACCATGAAAGCATTTGTTGCAGGAGCTACAGGAGAAACTGGACGTCGGATTGTCCAAGAATTGGTCAAGCGCGGCATTTCAGTTCGGGCATTAGTACGAGATTTAGAAAAAGGGCGAGAGATTTTGCCTGCCAATATCGATTTGGTAGTTGGAGACGTTCTCAAGCCCGATAGTCTACGTGAGGCAATTGGAGACAGCACCGTCTTACTCTGTGCTACGGGAGCCACGCCCAGTTTTGACATCACAGGTCCTTACAAAGTGGACTATGAGGGAACTAAGAATTTAGTGAACGTATCAAAGGAAGCAGGAATCGAGCATTTTGTGATGGTTTCGTCGCTCTGCGTGTCTAAGTTTTTTCATCCCTTAAATTTGTTTTGGCTGATCCTCGTTTGGAAGAAACAGGCCGAGGAATACATTCAGAAAAGTGGACTCACCTATACGATCGTTCGACCCGGTGGCTTAAAGAACGAAGATAACGCTGATCCGCTTGTCATGTCAGATGCAGATACGCTGTTCGACGGCAGCATTCCGCGTATGAAGGTCGCTCAGGTATGTGTAGAGGCCCTGTTTAATCCTGATGCCAAGAACAAAGTAGTGGAAGTTATTGCAAAAGCCGAGGCTGAACCTCAACCGCTTGATCGGATGTTTGCGAAGGTTAGCTAGCCATTGGGAGTCCAGCCATTTGAAATTTGGAATACTCCGGAAGAACGTCACCGTATTGAGTCATGATTTGAATATCCACCTATACAAATTGTCTGAGTCGTCCATTGACATTGATCGAATCTAATCCATCTAAGTTGCGTCATCGTCGGAGTCGACGCAAAAAAACTCTAATGACAATGTTTCCGCTGGGCAGTGTTGCTGCGCTCAGTCTAATTTTGTTTGCAGGGCTAGGGCTTGGTCATCGAAATTGGCGATCGCTCATGCTACCCCATTGGACGGCTGATCCTCCTCCACTGGTCTTAGAGGGAGGCGATCCCCACATCCGGGCACTCATGCGCACAATTTCGGCTAGCGAGGCAAACTATTCCCAACCCTACTCGGTCATCTATGGAGGGAGACGATTCCAGGATTTAAGCAATCATCCGGATCGCTGCGTTCCGATTCAAGCCGGGCCCAATGCAGGTGACTGCACGACAGCAGCCGGACGGTATCAGTTCATCACCACGACTTGGCTCGAAAAAGCTCAAAGGTATCACCCAGGTCCATCCCAATGGTTGTTCTGGGAAACATACAGCTTTGAACCCCAATATCAAGATGCCGTCACATACCAATGGCTAAGCGATCCCCAAGCATGGAATGCGGATTTGTCAGGATTGCTCCAAGAGGGCGAAATTGAGTATGTGTTATGGTTACTC
>DBGGTD010000114.1:0-2219 GCA_051162585.1 Elainellaceae cyanobacterium | reverse complement strand
CCATTGGTTAGCTTGGCTAGCGTCTAAATCCGAATCAGTTTTCCTGATTGAGGAAATGCAACCTTCATGGTTAACTAAATCTCAGCAAGATTTGCATTTAGCTGTCAATCTCGTTGAAGCAGCACTAGCAGGTTTAATATTTGGCCTTCCCTATGGCATCACTGTTAATTTTTATTTGCTATACGCCTGGGGACACACAATTGGTTCGCCATTAGCAGGAATCGCATTGGGAACTGTCATAGGAATCGTTATTGGACCCCCTATCCACTACCTGCTTAAACGACATAAGCTCCCTATCAAGACGCATGATGAAGTCGATTTATCGTTCAGAAAGTTACGGGAGGTTTTCTGGAACACCTTAAGGAGAAGTATTTATGAGGCCGCTGTCATTGGATTGCTGGTAGGTTTGTTTCTCCTTTTCCTGCTCCCGCCATTACATGCATTGATTCCCCAGCTTCCATCCTACGAAAAAACTGTTAATTTGTGGGTCGGCATCCTGGCAGGCACTTTCTTTGGATTGATAAGTTTAATTCTTCGGCTACTCAGCAATAGTCTGGTGACCAAGAAAGAAATAAAAACACTCAAACCAAATCAAGGTATTTTGAATTCTTACAAGAAGGCATTTCTAGTCGGAAAAACCACTTCCCTAATATCAGCAATTATGCTCGTGCTAGCTATTCTAGTGATCCATCAAGGAGAGCCTGAAAAGCTACCATTAACGATCGCACTTGGATTAGGTTTTGCAATCATAACTGGACCCGTCGCAGCAGTCATACACCACAGTGGGCAATCTGGCTTGCAACATCTTGCCCTACGCGTTACTCTTTGCATGACGGATAATGCTCCCTGGAATTATGCCCGATTTTTAGACTATGCCAGTGAGCTAACGTTTCTAAACAAGATTGGTGGTGGCTACCAATTCTTTCATAAGCTGTTTCAAGACTATCTAGCCTCTCAGAAACTGAATCAATCCTGAGTAATAGAGATTTTGAGAGGGCGCCCTCGCCACGTCCATCCCCATCCTGTTTCAGCTTTAACGATCGAGGCGATCGCCATAATTGCTATGAGTAGTCCCCCTAAGCTATGGAGCCACCAGTATTTAGTAGGGGTATAAAATGCCTTTTTTGCTAGCAGTCGTAGCCTATATTGGAAAATAATTGCTATTACAGCAGCGCCTAAAATCATTAAATCAATCTTTTCTATAGCACCAGCAATCAACATTTTGCCTAGCGTAATTCCTATCGCAAACCAAGGGATAGTATAAATAGTCAACATTACTAGCGCTAGCAATAGCGTAATTAGAACATTTCGCTGGGCACCCACATAGAGAACTTTTGTCCATCCTTCCCACATTGCAGCCCAAGAGCGATACATCCGTAATGTCGCTATATTAGGCCCTAGTCGATACCCAAGTTTTAGCCCGTTCCGCTTAATCGACCTTGCTAATGCCACATCCTCAGCAACTTGATCGGCAACGGCTTGATGTCCTCCAACGTGTTCATACTCTGAACGCCTAAACAGCATAAAAAATCCTCCAGCAAAGGCCGTTTCTGTTTTCGGATTTTTGACAGCCTCAGAATTCAATGAAACCAGCAAATTAATGAACATTAAAGGTTGTATTAGCCACTCCACCCAGGACTCGCAGACTATCTCAGGAATACAGTTAAGAAGAGCAAGTTGTTCTGATAATCCGATCTGGATAATGCGTTCAATTGCCCCCGGTTTTAGGCGGACATCAGCATCCAGAAATAGTAGGAACTCCCCCTGCGAATAATCAACTGCTTGGGCACAAGCCCAATTTTTTCCTATCCAGACGCTATCTTGGGGGCGGGGTAAACCGGATATAACTTTGAGCCTCGAATCTGCAAGATGTTGCTGAAGGTTTTGCACAATCCTTAAAGTCTCATCGGTAGATTGATCATCTATTACCAGAACTTCAAGTCCTGTATCCGTCAAGCAAGTACTACTCAAAATTGATGTAACACAAGCTTGAATATTATCTACTTCGTTATATGCCGGAATAATGACTGAAACCTTCGGACATTCTAATTCTAATGGTTGTAGACAATTGTCGAATCCCTCGTTCTTTAAGGGATTAACGGTAACTACTCAGGTTGAAGCGTAGTAGGCATAGTGGGATTGTTCAAGAAAACTTGTTTGAGAGCCTCCAAAACATTGAGTCCTTGCTTCTTGAGGGTAGAAATATAGCCACGAATCCG
>DBGGTD010000113.1:0-9513 GCA_051162585.1 Elainellaceae cyanobacterium | reverse complement strand
GCTTAGATCATTCCCATATCACCTTTCAGCAGCCCACGATTTCATCTAGAGAACTTCCCATGCCTGAGTTTGAACGACTAAGAGACGACATTTCCACCTTGCCGACGACCGCCCAACAGTTGGTGGTCGATTTCGTGGCGTTTCTCAAGCAACGCTATTCCACATCTGCGAGTCCGGCTCCTCAACCTCTTGACTTAGATGGCGAACCATTCGTCGGAATGTGGAGCGTTTGCGAAGCACCTCCAAAGGAGGCTCGCCCTGAGATGCAGAACAGCACTGCTTGGGTGCGACAGGTGCGGCAACAGCACTGGCGCAGTCAGCATGACTAATCTGCTGGTGGATACCGACATCCTGATTGATATTGCGAACGACGACGCGATCGCTAAAGAACGCCTTGCTCGTGAAAGTCAGACATCAATTCTGGCTGTTTCTACTATTACGGTCATGGAGTTGATGGTTGGATGTCGCAACAAGACTGAACTTTGCCCCAGATGACATCTTGGGGTATTTCGATGTCCGTTTACAGAAGCAATTTTTGACACTGCCTCAATGTTCAGAAGCTTTAGAGCGTGCTGCTAATTTACAGCAGCGGATCAAAGAGAGCTTGCCCCGACTCAGTTTGACCAGTGAGATGGCTCGACGGGAATTTTTAATTGCGCCTGTACTGATGGAGGTACTGCTTCAACTGGAACGATTTGGCAATTTGGACGGTTCGAGCGAGAGCGCCGTCAAGTGACACAAGATTTAAACCTGTATCGGGTTCCTGCTGATCTGGAGATGCTGCTCAAAATCCTGGTTGGCATCCTCACAAAAATCTGAAATATTACTGTTAGATCGTCTTTCACAACTCAAGTTCCATGCCAACCGGGATTCCCTTTGACCGAATTGCCGATCGCTACGATGAAACCCGCGCTTTACCTGTCGATATTGCTGAGCAGGTAACAGAGCAGATTCTGCAATTGAGCCGGGCAACCTCCGAAACGCACTTTTTTGAACCAGGCATCGGTACCGGGCGCATCGCCCTACCGCTGATTGAGCAGGGCTATGCCTACACTGGAGTCGATATTTCTGAGCCAATGATGACCAAGCTGCGGCAGAAAATGGCGAGTATATCACATCGGCTAACGTTACTGGAGGCTGATGCAACTGCTCTGCCTTTTGAGTCAGGGGCTTTTGATGTCGCGATCGCTTCTCATATCCTGCATCTGATTCCAGAGTGGCAAAAAGCGCTGGAGGAAACCCGTCGAGTCCTCAAACCAGGTGGCGTTTTCATCTACTTTCACCACCCTACGAATAAAGCTGGGATTTCGTTAGTGTCCCGATTTATTCGCCACAGATTTTCGGTCGTGTTTGGCATGGTCAAGTTGAATCACCAGAAAAAATAAGGTGAGACAACTCTGTTCATTGGGGAAGGCCCCAATCTCGTCGGCTTTTGTGCGAAATTCTCGAAACAATCGTTCGAGTGCGTTGGTCGTACGGATAAACCGATGCCACGACGCCTCGAGTTGATAATAGCTAAAGGTTCGCTCTAGCCCCCATTGAAAGGCATGAATAGCCTCCGGTTCAAGCTCAGCCCATTTCTCGATAAAGCTTTGGCAGCGCTGCTGAGCCTCTTCATAGGTCGGGGCATCATAGATGTGATAGGCATCAGTAAACACCTCGAACTTACGCTGCTGCCTGGCCTGTTGCGGCTCAATCGGTTGCCCGGTGTCATCGGTGGTCGGCAACTGCTTGTATTTTAAGTATGAGTCGAGCGCCCTGACCTTATGGGTAATGCAGCGCTGCTGCTGGGCGACGGGGAGTGTTTTTCCCATGGCCGTCAGTAACCCTCTGGAACCATCACTGACGACGAGCTTGACGTCTTTGGGGTTTAATCCCCGCTCAATTAAGTGCTCAAAGACTTGCCTCCACGCCTCGGTTTCTTCCTTGAGCGCGATTTCGTAATGCAGGAGTTCATGGTTTCCATCGGGCCACACGGCCATCACCGCTAAAATCACCCGCTCCTGGGCATGACGCACGTGCCGCTGATGGCCAGAGCGGTCTAGTTTAATCTCTCCTGTGCTGTACTGAATCTCCACCCACACCCCATCGACTATCAGCACGCTAGGGGTGTGTTCGATTCGAGCATATCGGTGGGTCTCCATCCGCTGGTGAACTCTCAGCGTCACTTGATTGATAGCATTGCACGACAACACTTGTCCTAACTGCCAATATAAAAGCACCTGAAGGTCTCGAATCGATAGCCCGAGCACATAGAGATAGCACACCCAATCAAGAAATCCTTGAACCCCGCGCTGATAGCGTTCGAGGATGTGCCACTCTCGCTCTCGATTGCGCTCCCGTAATTTCGGCACACACAAGTGAGGAATGCGGCCATACTGAGTGTCAACCACACGGGAGTAATACCCTGAACGACGGGGTCTCTTCCCATTGAAACGTGTCAAATCCTGCTTCATCTCCTCCACTAATGCGGATTCCAAGACGGTTTGAACGGTCTGGACGACACGACTTCGGAGTTCTTGCTCCAACGTTGCTTGGAGCGAGTGTTGAAAGGTTTGACATTGGATGCGCTCGATTTCAGTGGCTCGTTCGGCAATCGTCGGCATAGTGGCTTACTCAGAATTGGGGTGTAAGCTATTTCTATCAAGCTTTTAGGTCACGATTGACCATGGCGAATAACTAAGGACACTAACGGATTTCGGATGAGATTAGCCAGCAGTGGCACCAGATTCTTCAACGCTACGGCCACGAATCGCATTTTACAGGCGCTGTCACTGAGGACGTACTGAGCTATCTCAGTCAGCAAGGAGCCTCCCTAGAAACCGTGACTGTCGCCGAAATTCCCCGCCGCCGAACAATCGCTGAGGTATTAAAGACCTACCAAGACCGTATTTACAGCAGCCAATGGCGCGTTCCCGATAACATTTATCCGCAAGCGCTCAGCGATCTCCAGACCTGGGTCGAACAGCGGTTTGAGTCCACAGATGCACAAATAGAATCTCAATATACTGTCACTTTGACCGCCACCTATGATTGGAGTTGAGACAATTAAAGAACTTTCGATGGCTCGATTTCCTCAGGGGATCTCTCACTCCTAGGCGATTGATCCTCGACCCAATTATGAATCACAACGTTCATGTACAACCCTGACCAACCTTTGCATACGGCAACGACTCAAGTTTTAATGTGGTGGGACTAGCAGCAGTAGCTACGATGATGACTGAGTTTCGTTAATCAAAATCGATTGAGCGAGGAGCGATCCAAACGAGCTATCTAACCCTGCTTTTCCAAACGAGTTGTTGAAGGGTGGGCCTCCTAGAGCATCGAGATGCAGTTTTGGTAAGAACCTGAAGTTCGCCTGGAACTGGTTGAGGGGCAATTTCGCGCGGAGAATGCCGCACCTCACACCACCCCTCAAAAAGGATTGTCTAGAATCGAACAGACAGCAAGTTTCAGTTTTGAATTAAATAGTAGACACCTTTCGATAGGGAGCTAAGCATGCAGCATGGGCGATTGAGAAGTTTGCTGACCCTCTTCCTGGCGATCGCTGCCTGGCTGTGGGTACTGCCTGCGCCGACAGCATTTGCCAATCCAGTGCAAACCGAGCATGTGGAAGTACAGCTGGTCAGCGAACTGCAGCACGTTCAACCGGGTTCTCCGTTCCTGGTCGGCCTGCGGTTCCAGATTCAAGACGACTGGCACATTTACTGGAAAAATCCGGGCGATTCGGGGGCGAGCCCAACGATAGATTGGCAGCTGCCGGAGGGCGTCACGGCGGGGGAAATTCAATGGCCTGCGCCGGAGCGGCTGCCCGTCGGGCCGCTGATGAATTTTGGCTACTCCGGAGAGGTGTACTTACCGGTTCAACTTATCCTGGCATCTACCCTGCAAAGCTCAGAGCCGCTGCCAATGCAAGCCGACGCGGATTGGCTAGTGTGCAAGGTTGACTGTATTCCCGAAAGCGCCACCTTGAATTTGACGCTGCCGATTCAATCAACCGCCAGCCCTAATCCGCAATGGCAACCGGCTCTGGAAGCCACGCAGCAGGCGCTACCCCAACCTTCACCCTGGCCCGTTACCGCCGCGATCGCCGACAACACAGTTACACTTCGGCTCGAAGCCCCCGGACTCCAGCAGGGCAATCTTCAATCGGTGGCGTTCTTTCCTGACCAGGATGGCGTCATTGTGAATGCTTCTCCCCAGACGTTAACCATGGATGACGCTGGGCTGTCCCTAACAACAGAGCAGGGCTATCTGACGGATTTGGAGGAAGTCAGCGGTGTTCTGGTGCTCGAAGAATCGCTCGATACTGAGACAGTGACTCGGGCCGTTGAGTTCACGGCTCCTGTTTCCGCCACGCTACCTGCTTCCAGTCAAAGCACCAGCGGATTAGCGCTGTGGCAGGCGATGGGATTGGCCTTTCTGGGCGGCCTGGTGTTGAACCTCATGCCCTGCGTCTTTCCCGTGCTGTCGCTGAAGGCCCTCAGTATTGTACAAAAGGCCGAGAAATCGCCGCGTCAAGTGAAGCTACAGGCGATCGCCTTTACAGCAGGGGTCTTGGTCAGCTTTACCGTCATCGTCAGCGTGCTGTTGGCGCTGCGAGCCCTCGGCCAGCAAATTGGATGGGGCTTTCAGCTCCAGTCGCCGTGGTTTGTAGCTCTGATGGCTTATCTGATGTTTGCGGTGGGGCTGAGCCTGTCAGGAGTGTTTGTCTTTGGAGCCAATCTGATGGGCATCGGTCAGGGTCTAGCGGCTCAGTCGGGCTATCGGGGCGAATTTTTCTCAGGAGTGTTTGCGACGGTGGTGGCGACCCCCTGCACCGCGCCGTTTATGGCAACGGCGATTGGCGTGGCGCTAACCCAGTCGCCCCTCGTGGCGATCGCTATCTTTGAAATGCTGGCATTGGGCTCAGCCCTGCCCTACATTGTCTTAAGCCTCACTCCGGCCTTACGTAACCGTCTGCCCAAGCCCGGAGCCTGGATGGAGACTTTTCAGCAATTTCTGGCCTTCCCGATGTATGGCGCAACGGCTTGGCTGGTGTGGGTGCTGACGCTACAAGCAGGCTCGACTGGATTAGCCGCCGTCCTCAGCGGCCTGATTTTGATTGCCTTTGCCGCTTGGCTCCACCAGAAAACTCAGCTCAGCCCTCGTTTATGGAAGCGGGCAGGCACCGCAGCGGCATTGCTGGTGCTGGGCGGAGCGCTAACGTTGACCCAAGTTCCCACGGCTAATTCCCCAGGGGCGACTCAAATTGCTTCTAGCACCAATAATGCCACTTCCCTGAACTGGGAACCCTATACTGCCCAACGACTAGAGGCACTCAAAGCGGCGAATGAACCCGTGTTTGTCAACTTTTCGGCCTCCTGGTGCATCACCTGTCTGGTGAATGAAAAAGTGGCGCTCAGCCAGCCCGAAGTAGCTGCCGCCTTCGAGCAAAAGGGTGTCGCCTATCTCAAAGCCGATTGGACAAATCGCGATGAGGCGATCGCCCAAACCCTGGAATCCTTTGGCCGCAGTGGTGTTCCCCTCTATCTGGCGTATCCTGCCGGAGCTAGCGAACCTAGGGTGTTGCCTCAGTTGCTGACACCGGAAATTGTGGTTGAGGCGATCGCACAGTTGTAAACTCGGCAAATGTAGGCAAGTCTAATCATAACGTCGCATTGAGATGGGCTACTAAGCCTCACCTTACTGTCTGGCTAGAATTGTCGATGCTCTGAAATACAGCCATCAAAGCCCAAATACTAGGATGATCAACAGCATTGACGTGAGTGTTGCGAAGATAGTCCTGACAGAATTCCACTGTATCCAGCGAGGTTCAAAGTTTACTAGGGCTGCACGTAGGTCAAGGTCAGTCATAAAGACAGCAACTTTTTTCATGGATAGTTCCTCACAGGAAGAGACGAATCTTGTTCTAATCGGAGTCTTGACCGTTTAATGCTTCCGGAAGGGAATGGAGCGGGCAGCGCGTTCGTGAAGCGTTGCTGAAAGCAGATCGCACTGCCCTGAAATCGATTAGATGTTTTTGAAACGCCCGGTTGATTAAACCGTTAGGGAAACCCCTCTCCATAGCCCCGTGGCAGCAACTGCTCTGGCATAATCTGCAAAATCTTTGGGTGGACGGCCTAACGCGCGCTGTACTCCATCGGTGAGATAGGCGTTGCGGCCATCCAGTACGGTTGTGAACAGATAGTCCAACATCCAAACCACCTCTTTGGGCGCACCGGATTCTTTGACCCCAGTCACAAAAGCGTCGTGGGGCACGGGAATATACACAATCTCGCGGCCAGTTGCTTTGGATAACTCGGTGGCGATGTCAGCAAAGGTCATCAGGCGAGGGCCAGTGACTTCGTAAATTTCTCCGGCGTGGCCTGGTTCTGTGAGCGCGGCGACGGTAACTTCAGCAATGTCATCCACATCGACAAAGGGTTCAGGGATGTCGCCTGCCGGGAGCGTGATTTGACCGTCCATGACCATATCGAGAAACGCCCCCTCCGAGAAGTTTTGGTTAAACCAACTGGCCCGAACAATGATCCAGTCCACACCACTCTCCTGCACGATCCGTTCACAGGCTTGGGCTTCGACTTCGCCCCGACCCGATAGGAGCACCAGGCGTTTAACGCCGTGGCCTTTGGCACGATCGACAAGGATCTGAATGGCGTCGGTTGCACCGGGCATGGCCAGGTCCGGTGCGTAGTTGATATAGAGGGCTTCAACGTCTTTTAGGCAAGCATCCCAGCCCGCTTCGTGATGCCAATCAAAAGCTGGAGTGGCTGAGCGCGAACCGATTCGGGTCGGCACGCCCTGCGCTTCCAATGCAGCGGCGATCCGGCGGCCTGTCTTGCCAGTACCACCGAGAACGAGGGTAAGCCCTGTCGGGTTTTGGGGTTGATGTTGAAGAGTATTCATGGCTTGCTTCCCTTTGTGGGTGAACGACAAGCCAACTATAGAAAGTTTGACCCTGGTATTTCTTGACAGTCACTGCCGAAGTTTTGACATCACGCGCCAACTTCAACTCAAACCAATTTGGATTTGGGATTAATGCGGAAAGATCGCGGTGTTTGCCCAGCCCAGCGTTTAAAGGCTCGCGTGAAGGCACTTTGCTCAGAAAAGCCAGTCATGAAAGCTACTTCCGCTAGGGAATAATCGGTCTGCTGTAAAAGCCGTTCGGCTAGCTGGCGTCGTGCCTCATCCACCAGTGTTTGATAGGAGTAGCCCAGCTCTGAGAGTCGGCGTTGCAGCGTTCGCCCACTCATACTGAAGTGTCCCGCTACGTCAGAAATGGTTGGCACGCCCTCGCTTAAGGATCGAGACACGTGAATGCGAACCCGGTGTTCGAGGGAATTGGGGTCTGCCAGCTTCGAGAGCTCAGCCTCTAAATGGGTATCGAAAAACTGGGAAATACTTTTGTCGCCAAGCTGGTTGGGGGTCTGTAGCGATGCATGAGAAACCAGCAGCGCGTCTCGGTCTGCATCAAAGTGAATCGGGCAGCCAAAATAGGCTTCATGTTCTTCGATGGGTTTGGGGGCTGGATGCTTGAAATAGACAGCCAGCGGTTTGAATTCCAGGGTGGAGACTTGCTGACTGATGGAGACAATGCTGGCGATCGTGGCCTCGTTAGAAAGTCGCATCCCCAGGCGGCGATCGCCCCCTCGATGCAGGTGCATGAACGCTCCCTGGTCAGCTCGCTCAACCTCATAGGTGGAAACGCTCGTCAACACACGAGCATAGCGTTCCGCCCGTTCATAGGAGCCTCTCAGATTCGTGGCTGACTTCCAGGCTAGGCCAAAAGCGCCATAATCGTCACAGCGCATCGCTGCACCCACTCTCAATGGCAGGGTTGTAGCATTATTTTCGGCTGCTGCGATCCTTTCTAAAAAGGCATAGTATTCTGCATCAGGCACCATGTGCGAGGGATCAATCGGGCTGTCTGGCTCGATGCCGACTGAACGCAGCAAGCTGCCCTTGTCGATGTCATCTTCGACTTCTCCAACGACTTTCCTAACGAACAATGAGGTGATTTGTCCCATTCACCGAAAGTATCTTTCTTGAGTGCTAATAAAGCATAGACATTAAGCATAGACGTTGAGGATGCCTGATGTATAACTCCCAGAGTTTAGGGGTTACCTGGCATTGGTTCTCGCATCTTCAGCATCCTCCTGTCAAAATGGGCTGAAGATCCTACACTTTGAGAGAAGAGACTTTAAAGGGCAGAGGGATTATGCAGCGCGATCGCACTCAAGTAACCTGGTACCGTTTCGCCGCTCCAGGCATTCTAGCTGTGGCACTTGCCACGGTGGGCTGCGGGGCTCCAACCGCAACTACCTCCACAGCTCCCGTAGATGAAACCGCGACAGAAACCGCCCAGGCCGAGGAGACCTCTACCGCTGCTGCATCGGCTCCCGTGCGGGTCGGAGACGTTGCACCCGAATTCACTGCCGTTGACAGCATGGGCAATACCCATAGTCTGAGCGACTTTCGCGGGCAGGTCGTTGTCCTGGAATGGACGAATCACCAATGTCCCTATGTGGGCAAGCATTACAGCAGCGGCAACATGCAAAAACTACAGACCGATGCCACTGCTGACGGCGCTGTCTGGCTATCGATTATCTCCTCTGCTCCCGGTAAACAGGGTTATGTGGAAGCCGACAAGGCCAATGAACTGACCGAGTCTCGCGATGCTGCACCCACGGCGGTGCTATTAGACTCCGAAGGTGACATTGGGCAGTTGTACGATGCCCGCACGACCCCCCACATGTTTGTGATTGATGAGGCAGGCCTCGTTCAGTATATGGGGGCGATCGACAGCATTCCCACGGCGGATACCGCTGATTTGGAGAAGGCTGACAACTATGTACAGGCGGCTTTGACGAGTGTTTTAGCGTCTCAGCCAGTCGAAACGACGGCAACCCAGCCTTACGGTTGCTCTGTCAAATATGACGGCTAATGGGTGAATTTAACGCAATCAACGCCAAATTGAAGCAACATCCTCTAAAACGGCTCAATTTGCTCGACGACTTCGGGCTCATTGTCATCGTTGACCTGCATCACGACCAGTTCGCCGGATGAGACACCGCCGCCCGCGATCCCGGAGATTGTGACGAAGTGAGTCACCAGCACCGTCACGCCAGCCTCATCGCGATTTTCCACCATAAATTCCCGCAGTTGCCGAATCCGCTCGGGGCCTTTGGCACGATCCTCAAAGAATGAATTCAACGCCGGAAATCGTTCAACCGGGCCAAGATCCATCAGTTCTGCGGTGTCCAGGCAGCGACACCATTCGCTGGAGAGTACCTGCTGAACGGTCACATCCTGTTCTCTAAACGCGTCTCCGGTACGTCTGGCCTGCTCGCGCCCTTCTTCTGATAAGTTGCGCTGGGTGGAACAATCATCGAGCTGAAAGTTAGCCGGATCTCCAGTTCCGGGTGCGATCGCATGACGCATAAACACGTAGTAATGAGTATCTGCTTGCCTCAGCCGTGACCAGATATCGACCTCAGTAGCGATCGCCGGGGC
>DBGGTD010000112.1:0-4068 GCA_051162585.1 Elainellaceae cyanobacterium | reverse complement strand
GCTACCTCAGAGTTCAGAATATCTCCAGCACTGTATAGGCAGGTTTTGGACGTAGTAAATGAGATTTAGGGCAATGTTTTTTGAGGAAGAATCAGGATTCTAGCTAAACGTAATGGCTTGGCGATCGCTTAATGGTTAAGCTCGATAACAAGGGGCGATCGCGCTGCCTATATCCTGAATTTGTTGATGGTTTTCATAAGTTGCCAATCACCTGAATTGCGATCGCCACAAATTGATCGGCACGATCAATCTGTTCTGCGGCCTGTTCACTTGTGACAGCGTTGGGTTGTCCGTAGTCGCCAGCAATCCGAAGCGCTTGTGCCTCAATGAGAAATCGGTGAAAGTCGGTCGAAATTCTCTGAGACTTGACAAATTCTCGCCCGAAAGCCGAGATGACAGCAGAATGCTTAGAAAATGACAATCCCTCGCCTTCTAGAAATGCCTCTGCGACATAAAACATTGTGTAGTAGGCGCGAGAAGTAGCATAGTCGGTGTAGTTGTTATTGAGCAGAAGTTTTGCAGCTTCCAAACTTTGCTGAGCTTTTAGAAGAAGCTCTCGCTGCTCGTCGGTCATAGCAAGATACCCTCTTTGCGGATATTGCGCAGGAGGGAACCATTACGGGTTTGATAATGCGTTTCATCCATGAAAAGACAGCCAATGACCACGTCATAGTGCAAGGAAAGGTTTGCAACCACCTTACCCGTGCGTTTAATTTCTGCACCAGGGTTGACGGGAGGCTTTAGCACCACCAGCACATCGATATCTGACCCCACTTCAGCATCACCACGGGCTTGGGAACCAAAGAGAGTGAGGTGAAGCAGGCGATCGCCATATAGGTCGGCGAGTTCCTGCTTGAGGCGGGTGAGGATAACGCTAAGGGTAGCATTCATAATGGTTGCAATCGCAAATATTGGTTTCATTGTAGCGAGGCGATCGCCACAAAAAACGATGCTTAAGGTGTAAGGAACGCATCGTTGCATATCCATCGGAGAATCGCTGCTTGGAAAAGATTGAGTGATTGGGGGCGATCGCTTGAGTAATTCTCCAGAAGAAATCTCACATAGACTTGATAAGATGCCAAAGCCCCTTAGATTCTTGTCAATGTGTCCACGTTATGAGCAAATGTGTTGGCATTATTTGAAAATATGTTGGCATTATCAAGCAACGCTTATAGGTTAATTAATAATGTCTAAACAAAATTAATCATTCAGCCCTCAATTGAGACAATCGAGCTGTGATTTCCTCAAAATGGGCACCCGATATCGCAAAACCTCTGCCCAATCATAAGTAATGCCTAAGCGTTATTAAATAACGTCTAAACGTTGCTTATGTTTCTCGCGAAAATGGCCGTCTGGGTTGATTGCAACATGGTCGAGCTGGCTCGTCATCCAGGCGATCGCTTTTATGAGAAAAGGGGCGATCGCTCAGTAGAGTAGTTGAGGGCACTGGACGAGTTTTGGGATAAGTGATAGGGCGTTGTTGTTGAATGTCGCATACGTCTAAACGCTGAAGACTTGGATACTTCCATCGATTTGAACAAGGGACATAAGCCCCTTGCTTGCTCACGTTATTTCTACAAAGCAGCTCAGCTCGTTTGGAGAGTGGGGCGAAGTAGAACATCGTGAACTTGCACATGTTCTGGCTGTGACACCACATACCAAACCGCTTCAGCAATATCGTCAGGCTGTAAAACTGGGAAGCGACTGTAGAGTTCGCGGGCTTTTTCGTCGCTTTGGTGAAATTTTTCGGCAAACTCAGTTTCCACAAAACCAGGACTAATGGATGAAACTTTGATGTGGCTATTTGCGGCGCGTAGCTCTTGCCTCAAGCCTTCGGTGAGGGCACGCACTGCAAACTTGGTGGCTCCATAGAAAGGACTGCCTGCACCGGGGATACGGTGCCCTGATAGAGAACTGATATGAATGATATGCCCGCGATCGCCCCGAGATTTCATGTCTTGAATCGCCTCGCGCGTGCAGATGCACAGTGCTAACACATTAATATCAAGCATGTCTCGCCATGCCTGGGTTTCACCATCTATCAGTGAGGCTTTGTGACCCAATCCGGCATTGTTGACCAACACATCAACGCCACCCCATGTGCGGCGAATATGCTCAAAAAAGCTGTGGATTTCTGCTTCATGGTGAAGGTCTACTGCTTGACAAAGCACCGTTGCACCATCAGCTTGTAAGGTTTTTGCAAGGTCTTGAAGCCGATCCTCTCGACGAGCACAGACTGCCAGGGCATATCCTTCACCTGCTAATCGATGGGCGATCGCCCGACCAATACCGCTTGATGCACCTGTGATAAGGGCGACTTTTTGCTGATTCTGTTGATTGTCAGATGCTGTCATGAATGAGCCTATGTCACATCAACGTAGTCCTACAGCTTGGATTTGTATGTAGGAACCTCGCAGCGCGGGTTCTACACATGTTCGACATTCTAGCGCAAGCGTGTAAGGCCATAACAAGACACAAGAGCCTAGTTTTTCATAGGCATAGCGACGCACTAGGTTTTCTTCAGATGCGGCTTCAACCCGTTTTTTGAGAATCTGGCCGACCTGAGTGGGACAAATGTGCTCACAGTAGGTAAGTTCAACCGCCTTGTCGGCGAGTAAGCACAGATTCCAGATTTACAGAGCATTAAGAGTTCCTTAAAAAATAATGTAGTGCATTAATCTGCGACTCGCACAAGGTTTATAGTGAAACCAAGAGAAAATTAACCCATGGATTACCCAGATATATAGCGATTTAGAATCGCTTGTGAATTGTGTATGAGCGTTGGGATGGGCGTAGCCTACCCTAACGCTCACAGCCCACTTGGGATTGCCATATCTATGGCTTTCCTTTCCGAGATCTAAATGGGGTTAAGGGATTTCTATTGCTGCGCGGACCGCAGTCCCGTATGTCTCCTGTTAACAATCTATTTGTGAACGCTAATTCAAGCCATTGTAGAAGCTGCTTTTTAGCATTGAGCTGTTTATTCGTGTAGTTTTCCAGAATATCAATAATTGCCTTCAGGACAGGCTTTCAATGCTTATATAGTTCAATTAGATCCTAGTCTTAGAAAAACTAATTTGCTTCTTTTCTAAAGGACACAATGATGGAACCAGTTATTACGACAGCAGCCATGATTGCCAGCCTAATCTTCTCTAAAGCTCTTGAAAGAGGTGGCACGCAGCTAGGCGAGAAATTGGCAGATGCAGCATCTCAGAAAGTAGGACAACTGTTCAACATCATTCAAGCTAAATTTCAAAAAGAAGGTGTAGAGGGAAAACTCACCAAAGCACAAGAAGACCCATCTGATAAAAATAAAGAAAGATTTGAGCGAGAACTCGCAGAGCTGATGGAAGACGATGAAGCATTCGCTGAGCAACTAAGAAACATGATCAATGAACTAGAGGCTGATCAGCGAGTCAGGCAGATATTTTTCAAAGATATCAATGTCAAAGGTGACGCTGAAGTTGGCGATATAGAACAAACAGCCACTCGAGATGTTTCCGTCAACCAAGAAGCCGTTACAAGTGTAGAAGTCGGCGGCAACTTAAAGATTGGTAATGTGAAGCAAAAGAGCTAGTCATCATGAGCGAAGCCTCTAAAGATTCTCGCGAAGAACGACCTGTTGCTCAGTCGGCTGTCCAAGGGGTCAATGCAGGTCGAGATGTGACAATAGGTAGCATTAATCAAATCTATAATGCTACACCGCAACTAACACGGAAGGAATGGAGAGACCAGGAATTTCGCAAAAAATTGTTGGCAAGAGTTAAAAAAGATTGGTTTTCTATACTAGACGAAAGGTTGTCCTCAAAAGCCACAATTGAACTTTCTCTAAAAACTCGGCGTGACTTAATTAGAAAGCTCTCTAATGATGAACGAAGTAAGATTCAAGCTCCGGATTTAGAAACAGATATTGAGACTATATTTAGCCAATGGGAATATGATCAGCGGCTTTTAATCTTGGGTGATCCTGGCGCGGGTAAAACGATTGCACTATTGCAGTTGGGTAGAAAGATTTGTGCCCAAGCTGAAGCCAATATTCTGGAAAAGCCAATTCCAGTAGTGTTTCAC
>DBGGTD010000111.1:0-2542 GCA_051162585.1 Elainellaceae cyanobacterium | reverse complement strand
AAATCTTACGCACGACCTCCGGATCTGACTTGTAGGATACGCCAACGGGAATTGAAATGCGGGACAACGGGTTGTCGTGGCTCCAGTTAATAACTTGATTTTCTAAAAAATACGAATTTGGCACAATCACCGAAACTTGGCTGAGCGTTTTAATATTAGTGCTCCGGGCACCAATCCGATCCACGGTGCCCATAAATTCGCCCACTTCGATGAAGTCTCCAACTTGCACCGGGCGTTCAAATAGCAGAACCAATCCGCTTCCAAAATCTCTGGCAATGTCTTGGAGGCCAAAGCCAATTCCAACCCCCAATGCACTGGCTAGCAGGGTCAATGAACTGAGGTCGAGTCCCCAGATTTGCAGGAGCACAACCAAGCCAACTGCAATCAACGTATAGCGGGTGAGGGCTGCAATGACGGCTTGTGCACCCGAGCTAATTCCTGCCATTTGCAGAATGCGCGATCGCAGCAAATTGGTGATCAGCCCTGCCGCAATGATCAGACCAAAAATTAGACCGATTAGAACAAAAAGCTGCGTAATAGAGTAGACGTTATCCCCGACGGGGATAGCGGGCGAAACAAAACTATCTCTCAGTCGACGAGCAACGGTGTAACTCCACGTCCGCGATACCGGGAAGAGATTCATAATATAGAGGGCGGCGCCAATCCAGATTCCGATCCGGAGAAGAACCAAAATCAAATCTAGAAATAAGTTTAATGCTCTAGACGATCGCAACGGCGGGAACGAATCTGGCGAAGCGGAATGTTCGACCTCACCCATGAATCGTCGTTTTAAGCGTCCTAACCCCCAGTGAACCAGGCCGACAACGGCGATCGTTCCCAATGAAAATGCGATCGCTCGTTTGCGATATTGATCGGTTCGTTCTCGACGAGCCTGCTCCAGTGCCGCTTCGATCTCCTGCGCCCAGAGTCGTGCCTGCCGTTGAGGCGTCATTCCTGACAAGCCAGACACCTCAGCATCTTGCTGCGTTACGCTCAGCAGGTGTCGATTATTGACAATAACGGAATGGGTTTGACCGCGCTGCTCCACTGCAACTGAGATTGGCGCATCTGACTCTGCAAACGACGACAAAAGATAATTAATCCATTCGGCTCGCTCGCTGGCAGAGTTGGATTCAAATGACGTCACTTCAAATAGCTGCTGCCCGTCGAGAACGATGGGAGCCGTTTCGATCGGGTCTTGAGCGATCGCCATCGAGCTGCACATGAGAACGCTTAGGGCGATCGCCACCCCCAACGCTACCCATTGACCAATCTTTTGCCACCCGTTACGTCCTCGACGTAGGACTCTATTCACTCCGCCACCACTGACTCCACTCATTAGAGATAATACGTTCAACAGAATTGAGCGAACCAATCGGGCTGCACCGTGTTGGTGCAGGAATGTCCCACGCCTATCAAAATCACTGGTTATCAGCCAAATCGAACGCATATCATCATGGCGCTAGCCTCAACCCCTACACTCTAGCGGGTTTCAGTGACGACTCATGAGCCTATTACCCTACGGGCTTAGATTTGTGTGGTGAACCCGCGCGGGATGCGGGCATACCAAACGTTTAATGTCCTAACGCGAGAGCGTACGGCTATAAACCATCATTTCAAAGGCGTGGAGATAGATGCCGACGAATCGCAAAGCCAAGCAGCCAAGTCGGGACGCTTGAATTTCGGAGGATCTTTAGCCGCAAATACTTCCCTGATGCGAGACGAGCTAACCCTTTGAGTCGAGCGTGCGATCGCGCCCTAAAAAACCTCATGTGTTCATCAAGGTGAACAGTCCCCTTAGATTCACTGCTTGATGTTCGCAGGGCATAAGGCGGTATAAACGCCAGCCTGCCATGCAGTACATCCGCCCGATGAACCTGACTCAAGCCATGTTGCTGATGCTCCAGATTCGGGCGTCCGCCGTGTTCTCCATAATTACGAAAGGGAATGAAATTCTTGAATCCCCGTTTTCGCAAGAATGGGTCAATACTCGAATCCCAAGACGAGTAAGTCGTTGGACCAATCGTTTGTCGAATTTCATCGGCAAGGCTAATCAGACCCTCGGCACCGTTTGGAGTCACGATATAGGCCACCATTGAGCTGGAATAGCCTTGAGCATAACCATCGTGAGAGACGCTATACATCTGCGGGGCGCAGGTATATAGCCACGCAATCCCAACCTGTTTCTCATCGGGAGGAAACGGAAGCCGCAAGCCCCCCATGCCGATGACCGGCACAAAGTCTGCCTCGACTACCAACGTTGGCAAATTTGACCGAACAGCCTGCTCCCATGCACTGCGATGATTGAGCAATGCCAGATAGCTAGGAGAATAGTTGCGAAATTCTTCATGATGAACCTGTCGCAACACATTACACGCAAACCCCTCTTGAGTCAGCGCGTGTTCTAACCGATCGGTCTGCTCTTTATACGCAATGACCCACGCCTGATCAATGTGAGCGTTTAGAGGATGAAGTGCAGAAGCTGGCTTAATCACGGTTTTTCACGATTCTTGAATGCTGATCATCAAAGCTAGGAAAGCGG
>DBGGTD010000110.1:0-2226 GCA_051162585.1 Elainellaceae cyanobacterium | reverse complement strand
AACAAAGAATGATGCCTTCCCCTGTTTGGCTGCAAGCATATCTAAGATACGCGGTACTCCCGTTTTCGGCCCATACCGCGCCCACGACATAACAGACAACCGATCCTTGTTCTTTGGATCGGCTTGAAGCATGCCTGCTTCTCCATCCACATCAAAGCTAAGCACAGCGGCGCAGCGAATATTGTTAGCCCACATAAATGACATAGCAGAACCTCTGATTCTTAAAAAAGAAATGATATCCTAACAATCAACACAATAATTCAACGTAATAAGCCAATGCAATCATTGAGACTAAAAACAGCGCAATTAACCTCAACGATTGACATGATATCAGAGTAATAAATATCTAACAAATCGGACGTTATTAAAGTTACAAAATAATCTCAATATTGCGATTGATTATTAAACCGTAGGTTGGGGTAGAGCGACAGAGAAACTTAACGAATTTATTTTTGGAAATCTCGTGATGCGATCGCTTGATTTGACATAGAATCTGATATGTCTTGAGGCAATCTCTAACGCAAAATTTGATTGTATTGAACATGATTCTATCGGTGGTGAATTGACACTATGTAAGGACAAACGGCCGTTTGTCCTTACATAGCGTCGGTCGGGTGCATGTCACTTTTGTAGCCCTCACCCTAAATCCCTCTCCCAAAGCAGGACTTCAATCCGGCTCCCCTTCTCCCACTATTGGGCTACTGTGTACACACAAGAGAAGGGGTTGGGGATGAGGGGATTTCGAGATATTTGCAAACCTGACATGCTACCGGCTATATCCAACCTACGAGGGCATTAAGGCATTAATTCTTGATGTCGATTTGGCGTTTTCATACAGTTATTAATGACATGAATTCTGGCAATAATGAGGACGGCAATTCATGGAATCGAGCCAATCTTGATAAAACTGTTTAACATAGGGGAAAAGCCGCTTTGACAACTGAGAATTATATAATTCATCAGGGGTTAATGACACTTGGAGAGATGCTGAGAGTTCTTGTAATACGGCTTGCTTGTCAATAGTAGTAAACGTGCCCCCATCCAATACAATGGCTCCGCCAATCATCACGGTTTTGATGCTAGAGGTGCGAGCCCGATGCACGATCGCATCAATGATAGAAATATTCTCATCCAAATAAGGATGGGCGATCGCCTCCCAATCTAAGAGCACCAGATCAGCGGCTTTGCCAGGTTCGAGGCTGCCGATTTGTCCGCTAAAGCCGGTGGTCTCCGCTCCATGCGCGGTCGCCATTTGAAACACCTGAGCCGCCTGCGGCACGTGCTGGTCGTGACCGGGCACTCGATGCAAATTTAACACTAGGCGCATCTCTTGGAGGATATCTTGATCGTCATTAATGCCCGACTCATCCAGCCCGATGGCGACTTTCACCCCCGCGTCTACAAACCGATTGAGTGGCGCAATCCCGCTCTGAAAGCGCAAGTTAGAGCTGGCATTATGGCAAATCATCACCTGAGCGTCCGCGATTAATTGGATATCATCCTCAGTCATCCAGGTGCCATGTCCCAAGGTGAGATCAGAATCCAGAAAGCCCATCTGATGCAAATGCTGAATTGCCGTTTTGCCAAACCGACGAGTTGCATATTCTTTCTGATAAGGAGTTTCCAGCAGATGCATGTGTAGCTTGACGCCATAGTTGTCTGCGTAGTTTTTTTGCGCCAGCATCGCGGCGTCTGAGCACCAGAGCAAATTAGCCGGAGCAAGCTGAATCTGAACGCGATCGCCCCTGTTTTCTCCCCAAGTTGACCATAGATGCACGAAGAAATCGAGGTAGTCTTGCAGCGGCACAATTTGAGCGTCAATTAGTTGTTTTGCCTCCGCTTGTAAGCTTGCAGGCAAGGATTCAATAAACGCTGTGTCGTCTCCGTAGACCAAATGATTTTGATCACGCACCATAAAACAGTAGGAGACGCGCATACCTACATCTTGATAGGCGCGGATAATCTGATGGGCGATCGCCTCCCATTTCGCAGGTACACATCCAGGCAATCGATGGATATGTTGCACGGTGGTGATGCCCGATTCGATCATCTGCAACGCGGCGTAGAGCGTATCTAGATAGGGATCGACGTGGCGATGGGCGATGCGGTTTGCCAACCATAGCTCTAGCGGGGCATCCGGCGAACCGAGCTGAAACGAACTCAAACCGATGTGATGGTGGCCGTTGATAAAGCCCGGTACAATGACCTGATTGGCTGATCCAATGA
>DBGGTD010000109.1:0-4100 GCA_051162585.1 Elainellaceae cyanobacterium | reverse complement strand
CACAAAAGGCAGCACTGGTTCCACCTTTCACGGCTCCAGCGATCGCACTGGCTAGAATCCAGATGCTGATTGGCCAAGCTGAAAACCGAGTGTGCTGGCTGAGCACCAACCCTTGGGCGATCGCCATGCCTAATGTTGGAATTGGCCCCGTGACGATATTGAGCCAGAAAACCTCCCACAGCCCCAGGTGATTCCAGAGAGTTTCTACAATCGGGCGATAAAAAGAACCGCTTAATGTCAAAATCAGGCTACCGACAATCCATCCGATGGTGCTGGTAAGGGGCCACCATTGAATACGCTGTATCACTTGGCGCAGAACGACCCATTGCAGGCTGCCTACGATCGCCCCAGCCCAAAAAAGAGTGGCGGCAAATTGCATCCCGTTTTCTTCAAGAAACCCCACGATAAATCCGCCGAGGAGGTTGACGAGAACCCATCTCAGCAGGAATCGACTTCGGTTTAATGACGTTTCTTTCTGCATAGAAATGTTACGCGGTCATGATATCAACATGCTGAGGCAAAAGAATGCCCAAGCCTTCACTATTCTATGATTTAGCCAGTCATTAGGGAGGCGATCGCCATTTCATACATACGATAAAGAAGAGAGGCGATCGCGTTAGGGTGAGAACGATTCGGATGCCGTTTAAATTACTCTAAACAACATCAACCTACTCGTGAGATGGGGTTACAAAAATGCAAACGACTCAAGAGGTTGCTCTGATTATTGGAGCGGGAGAGGGGTTTAGTGCGTCTTTGGCCCGCTTGTTTGCTCAAGAAGGAATGAAAATTAGATTAGTTGCGCGTGACATCGATAAACTAGAAGCGCTCTGTAACGACTTAGGAGCAGAACGATTTAGGTGTGATGCCTCTCAAACGGACGAAGTCCGGCGGTTATTTGATGAGGTAGATTCTCGTCTGGGTTCACCGGATGTTGTAGTCTATAACCCCAGCTATCGAACCCGTAGTGCTTTCATTGATCTCGATGCTACCGATGTAGAAAAGGCATTGGCAGTCACTGCGTTTGGTGGATTTTTGGTGGGACAGCAGGCATCCAAGCGAATGCTGCAGAGAGGGCACGGTACCATTTTGTTTACCGGAGCGTCTGCCAGTGTGAAGGGATACCCAAAGTCCGCACCCTTTGCGATGGGTAAATTTGCGCTACGAGGATTGGTGCAGAGTATGGCGCGAGAACTCGCTCCCCAAAACATTCACGTTGCCCACTTCGTTATTGATGGTGCCATTCTTCCACCCGGACACGAAAACCCGCCTGATAATCCTGATAGTTTTCTTGATCCCGATGCGATCGCCCAGAATTATCTACATATCTTGCGCCAGCATCGAAGCGCCTGGACGTGGGAAGTAGAATTGCGTCCTTGGGTTGAGCGGTTCTGAGCCCATCCTTCCCGAAATGCTAGCTGCTTCCTAGTATGCGCCGTGACAGGTGATTACAGCGCGAATTGTCTTAAGGATTAACAGGATGTCGTAGGTGATAGACCACTTCTTCTGGTAAGCAATATCCATCTGCACCATCTGCTCAAAATCTGACTCTTGAGAGCGACCGTTTGCCTGCCATTCACCCGTAATTCCTGGCTTGACCGATAAGCGCTGATAGTGATGGCTCTCGTAGTTCTCAACCTCATCGACGGTGGGAGGTCGAGTACCCACTAGACTCATATCACCTTTCAATACGTTCCAAAATTGAGGGAATTCATCGAGACTCGTCTTTCGCAAGAACCAACCGACACGAGTCACACGCGGATCATTCTTACTCTTAAAAATATTGCCCTTTGCCTCATTCCGAATGAGATGCTTAAGTTGATCGGCGCCAACCACCATTGATCTAAACTTCCACATTCTAAACGTCTGTCCGTTTAGACCACAGCGAAGCTGGGTATAAAAGAGAGGACCTGGATTATCGAACTGGTTGGCGATCGCCACGATTATTGCGACCGGAATTGTCATCATCAGCCCAATTAGAGCACCCACAACATCAATGATGCGCTTAGATTTACTCGTTACAGATGGATGTACGCTGCCTGAGAAGGCAAGAGTTCCATCAACATCCGCCAACATAGAAGAATGAATTGCTGTATTTGCAGAAAAATTAGAGGTCGTAATCATGATTTGACACCTACTCCTATAACAGTCAAATCAACAAGGGAGCACTGGGCTTTCTGTAAATATACGGGTGAAAGAAGCAGCAACGATAGGGAAATTGCGGAGGTTTGTTTAATCTTTGAACTCGACATCTGTTTTATGAAGCTCCCGATAAAGTTCTGATACCAAACCCCTTCTAAATCCCATCCGTTCAAGCGATTCCTCTAGTTTATTTCAGTTTCATATCTGCTTTATCCGCAATTTCGTTGATAAAATATCAGCAGAAATACGGAATTTTTGTTAATTCAATACAAAAGCCAGGTGCAATTTTACACCTGGTTGCCTTATATCCATTCTCGGTCTTGGATTTATAGCCCCGAGGGCATGGCTCCGCTCTGCTCCGCTAGGGATTTTAGATTGACGGACACAAGCTCTGGAAGGGTAGCTTATTTATCGGTAGCCCTTCTTTGGAGAATTGGTATTGAGCTAGCAAAGAAACTAGCCCTGATTGGGAAATGGTTCGGGTTGAGCGACCACCGTTTGAGATTGACCATTCCGCTTCAGTTCAAGGTTCAAATCGTTTCCAATCCGGCTGTCAGATACGAGTGCTTGCACTGCGGGCCAGCTAAACGCAAAACGCTTTGCTCACAGTAAACGCAGGGCAATTACCTCAATTACATTTAAGATAAAGAACCGAAATGACGCTGTTATGACTCCGATATGACAGCCTGACGACAATTTAATTGACTCAGCAGATCAATTTAATAGACGAGCAAATGTAAATAAGCAGATCTACTCATCTAGATGGAGAGACATCTCTCTCTTTCGTTGGGTGGTTTGGGGTCAGCATAATTGTTAAGTTTTACAAAGAAGGCATGACACATAGTCTTTTTTTGACGATGAGAACGCATTAGGAGATTCTCTATGACTTACATAACTGATGAAGCTGTAAAGCAGCCACTAGAATCATTTCAAGGCTTTGAAGTTGATACTCAGTTGGCACTGCTTTGGTATGCTTATATAGAAATCAAAGGCAGTTTGACTCCTTCTCCTACCAACGATGTTGAGGGAGTTGCATCAGTAGCATTCAACCGCATCAAGGCGATGTCAAAGGATGACCAGCTAAAAGCTCAGCGCGATATTGTCAGCAAGGCAAATACCGAAATTAGCCGCGAATATGGTGTGTTGAGCCCGCCTGCAAAGCTTGAGGTTTGGTTGTTGCTTGCTCAAGGTATCGAGAATGGCACCATTATTGATGTGCCTTCCGACTATCAAGTCCCGTCAGAGGCGAATGAATTTTTGAATCAGTTCAAGAATTTAGATTTTGAGCAGCAAATCAACTTTATCCGCAATGCAGTTGCAAATTTGGGCTTAGATGTTAGCCAAGCACCTGTATAGAGCGATCGCCCTTTAGAAACCGGTAAGACACATCGAGAACATAGATAACTGTTAACACTCGATGTTACCTAAAAGCTGAGGTGCTAGATTCAAGAAACGGTGCTAGATAGCAACGCCTTGAATCTAGCGCTTATTTTGATTAATACACGCCACTGGTTTACGCTTGGGGGTCGTCTCATTATGCTACTCCGCACCATCCCCGGAGGACGAATCTGCATCACTCAGCCTGCTCATGCGTGGGTATCCGGGCAGCTTGCGCGGGCTTGGGGCAATGAGCAGGTTGGCACATTTTCTCCGTGGGCAGACGTGTGCCTTGCAGCCGAACAGCATGATATTGGATGGCTGTCGTGGGAAGCCACCCCCCAGCTTAATCCCGAAACAGGGTATCCTTATCACTTTACTGAGCTTCCTATCCCGACTCACATGGGGATTTGGTCAGATGCTAAACGGCTTTCTCTATCGTTTGGCCGATACGTGTCGCTTTTAGTGTCACTGCATGGAACAGGGCTTTATGAGCGGTTTACTAGTTGGCAGCAGTCGCGCGATCGCCACCTAGTTGAGAAATTTTTGAAGGACGAGAAGGCCTATCAACACGAGCTAGTCGG
>DBGGTD010000108.1:0-3086 GCA_051162585.1 Elainellaceae cyanobacterium | reverse complement strand
CAGATGTAGGCAGCAATACCACTCATGAAGGCGATCAGGCCGATGAGCGAGAATCCTGTCATGAGGCATCTAAAAATCTAGAAGACTATCAACACTCCAATCGATCTGATCCCTCCTCTCGCTCTCTACTAATCGGCCTCCTTCCAGGATCTAAGCCTGCCAAGCTTGCTCAGGGCGTCCCCTTAACGTTGGCGATCGCTCAGCAGATTTCACACGCCCTGCCGCAGACGCAGTTTGTCATCCCAGTCGCACCGACTCTAGACATCCAGACCCTGGCACAGTTTGCCAATCTCGATCAGAATCCAGTTGCTCGATTTTTTGGCGCCATGTCTGCCCAATTGGTCCGTGATGCCGATGGCGCGTATCTGGAAACCTCGGATGATTTGCAAATTAGACTATGGACGGAGTTTCCAGCGTATGAGATGTTGGCCCAATGCGATCTCTGTTTAACAACCGTAGGCGCTAATACAGCTGAACTCGGCTCCCTTGCGGTTCCAATGCTGGTATTGTTGCCAACCCAACAGCTTGATGCAATGCGCGCCTGGGATGGAATTCCAGGGCTTTTGGCTAATCTCCCTGGCATGGGAGCCTTATTTGCGCGCCTGATTAACGGGTGGTTTCTACGAACATCACGACTGCTGGCATGGCCCAACATTTGGGCGGGTGAAGTCATTGTGCCTGAGTTTGTAGGGCGTCTTGATCCTGGCGAAATTGCTGCCTTTGCACTCAACTGGTTGAATCATCCTGAGATGTTAAAGAAAATGCGCGATCGCCTCAGAAGCGTCAGAGGAAAAACCGGAGCCGCCACGCGATTAGCACAGATTGTTGAAGAAGAGATGCGGAAGGGAATGGGTTGATCATGCCGTAGCACGTTTGGATGCTGATTGACTAACAAAAGTGTTGTCAGTCAATCAGGTTGGGATGACACCCATTCTCTCAATCTGCCGAATCACTCGTCCGTCGTCCTAGCTCATATACGCCACACCCGACACATGCCAAAATTCCGATGCTGATCGCCCAACTCTGCCCAAGACCTCGCTCAACGCCATAGTCAACGAGTCCACCGACGATCAGGAACGGAACAATGCTCAACAACGATGCCAAAAAAGCATTTTGAGACTCTCGACCTTTGCGAGTCCGCTCAAACTCTGCGGCGGAGATGTAGAGAAACCGCTCAGCAAAGTTAAACCATCGATTGAGTTGTTTAGTCACCCAATCGCTCACGGGAGAAAATCCTAAATAGAGAGCTAACGCCCAAAGCGCGGCCCCCGCTAGATAGGTCATGTCGATTCCGATTCTAAATACGAGGAAATCGATGGTCATAGACAGCAACCGCGCAACACATATTAGACTATCGCAATTAAACCTCATCTAAGCCTAGAACTAGATCTGCCGATGAGAAGACTCCAGATTCTGAGCCAGACTGGGCGTAGATTTAAACCTATCGTGCCTGTTGGATCACTGCAATCGTACGGCAGTTCCAGTCGCCGTAATTAACAGCATGGCTCCTGTCTCATCAACGTTGATGGTGCCGGTGTCAATCCGAATTCCAATGACAGCATTGGCTCCGAGCTTTTCCGCTCGTTTGCCTAGCTCGTCAATGGCTTCTTCTTGGCCTCTCTTAAACACACGTTCATAGCTGGCTGTTCGTCCACCAATAATGTCTCGAATGCCTGCAAAAAAATCGCGGAGGGCATTGCTTCCGTAGACGACCTCAGAAGTGACAACCCCTAAATATGAATCGACTATTCCGCCTTGAACAACATCTGTTGTGGCAAAAATCATGGCAGATCTCTACTTTTTTATATTCTTCTTCTTTTCGTCTAGACATTAACGGTGATGCCCATTTCTGGTTAAGCTTAATGGTGGCATTGATCCCGGTCTGATTTGGGCAATGTTCACCTTCAAACCAACAATTCTTCTAGGAGCACCGCCTAAATCTTGATTAGAACATGATTTCGACCGCTCGAGTAGGTAATCCTATCCACCATGAATTTGATGGGCATGAAGCCCTGATAGAGCAATTTGAACGCTGTAACTTAACATAAATGTCTGTCAGACCTGGTTGAAACGAGTCAGAGAATATTTGGCAATAGTGTGTGTGAGGTCACCCATGCGGCATCTAATGCTATCGATTAGGAGTTTGTGTCTGGGAGGATGCATCGTTTTTGCGTCTTACACGACTGTTTGGGCCGAGGAGGTGAGGCATCGTGAGTTAAAGATAGGGGTCGCTCAAGCCAGTCAATCGGCACAAAACAGCGATCGCCTCAATGATTTGCTCAGACGTGGGCAAGAATTAGTCGAGGCCGAAGACTATGCTCAGGCGCTGTCGGTCTATCAGGAAGCAGCCACGTTAGAGCCCAGTAATGCGCGCATTTTTTCAGGAATTGGATATTTGCAAGCTCAGCAGGGTGATTTGCAAGCAGCAGCGAGGTCTTATGAGCAAGCGATCGCCCTCGATGATGATAATCCAGATTTTTTCTTTGCTCTAGGCTATATTCGAGCCAACCTCGATAACTATGCCGAAGCAGCCAATGCCTATCGCCGTGTTGTCGAACTCAACACCAACAACATCGAAGCGTATCTCGGTCTAGGCATTGTGATGGCACGCCAAGGCAACTATTCAGAAGCGATCGCCGCCTATGAGCGCGTCCTTGAGCTACAGCCCAATAATCTTCAAGCAGGTGCGTTTATTGGAGCCGCCTTTATTCGTCAAGGGAGATATCAAGAAGCGATCGACGTGCTAGAAAAGGCGGTTGAATCTGCCCCGCGTAATCAGCAAAGCACCTTGCACCTCAATCTGGGGGTCGCTTGGGTGAATCTAGGCGATTTAGCCGCAGGATTAGCAGAATTCCAGCAAGCGGCGAATCTTGACCCTCGCAATGCCCAAGTGCATCTTCAAATTGGCGACTTGCTAAGAGCTCAAAACAATTTTGAAGCAGCCATTGACGCCTATCAGCATGCGGCAGCACTGCAACCTAGCCTGTCAGAAGCCCATGCTCTGATCGGTGATATTTGGCTAGAGCAGCAAGACTATTTGCGGGCAATTATCGCCTATCGAGAATTTGTCGAACTCCAGCCCAATG
>DBGGTD010000107.1:0-4684 GCA_051162585.1 Elainellaceae cyanobacterium | reverse complement strand
TCTCAGAAAGCTCTTTAATCTGCTTGGGCAAACTTAAAGGAATCCAATCGCCGCTTAAAAGAACTAGTCGTAATGGATAAAATTGTAGTTCAGCCTTTACCTCAGCATATTCAACAAATAGCTGCATTAATGCAGGTACTGAGTTCCAGACAGTCACTTGATATTTCATCATCAGCATTGCCCAATGGGCAGGGGATCGAGTTCCATCAGCGTCTGGGATAATCACCGTACCTCCGGCAGCCAATGTCCCGAATAGGTCATAAACTGATAGGTCAAAGCTTAGAGATGAAAGGGCTAAGACGCGATCACTTGCATTTATCTGAAAGCGGCGATTGATATCCAAAACAGTGTTGACAGCACCTTTATGATCAATCATGACGCCTTTGGGCATGCCAGTTGAGCCAGAAGTATAAATGACATAGGCAAGATCGTCTGGTGTTTGCAAGGGCTTCATTGGTTGATGACTTAGAGACGTTTCCCATAACTTTGCGTCATCCAAATCGACACAGAGACGCTGCACATTATCTGGCCAATCTAATTTGGCATTAAGATTTGATTGGGTTAAAACCCATCGAACCTCTGATTGTTTCAAGAGGGTGTGTTGGCGTTCGATCGGCAATTCAGGATCAATGGGAACATAGGCTGCACCAGCTATGAGGATGCTCAACACAGCAACGACCTGCTCCCAACCTTTCTCCATCACGATCGCTACTAGCTGGTTAGGGCAAACCCCCCCTTGGCGTAACTGATCACCCCAGCAATTAGCTCGCCTGCTTAGCTCCTGATAGGTCAACGTCTTCTGAGAAGACACAACGGCAAGGTGCTGTGGATGGGTGATGACCTGCTTCTCAAAAAGGCTATGGAGTAACGTGTTGTCTAAAATGGGAGCCTCTGTGGCATTAACAGTCGCTTGTTGCTGGCGTTGATGAACAGGTAAAAGATTACGAGTTGT
This sequence comes from Elainellaceae cyanobacterium, assembly GCA_051162585.1. GTDB lineage: Bacteria > Cyanobacteriota > Cyanobacteriia > CAZCXK01 > CAZCXK01 > DBGGTD01. The sequence continues at coordinate 3,732 of DBGGTD010000107.1, read as the reverse complement.
CCCTGTCCATAGCTCTTCGGAAGTAGCCAAACGTTGAAGAAAATCCGTATAGGCAGCAAACATATCATCGAGTAATCCTGGCGGAAAAAGATTCTCAATGGCGTCCCAATTCAACACAAGTGCATCATCTTCTTCAATCACTTGATGGTCTAAATAAACCTGCGGCGTTTGGCTTAGGCTGTAGACAACTTCCCCGATTTCTTCGCTAGGTAAAGATGTTGCCGATGCTGCTTGGGTGAGGCTGTCAATAAATGCATCACGGCTAACACTCTCGTTGCCTAATGTACTAGTATAAACCACCGGCATCAATGCCCCTGAAGGTCGCTTTTGCAATCTGGCTATTTCTCTCAGGACTTCCAAACCACTTACGTAACGATGATCAAGATCATCCCAAAGTTGCTTTTGAATCTGTTGTGCACGAACTTCAAAGGAATTTTGAGCGAAGTTGTCTACTGCCAGCAACGCTAATGAAGTGAAGTCTCCAACAATTTGATTGACCTGAGGATGCAGTGGCAAACGCTTAAATAAGGTGACATTGATGGTGAAGCGTGGACTTTTACTCCAAGTTGTAAGAATTTCTGCAAAGGCAGCGAGCACAAGAACAGAAGGGGTGAGATTTGCCTGTTGACCACGCCGTTTGAGGCGGCTCCAGAGTTCTGGATGTAAGCGCCCTGTACGATGTACAAAACGGGGTTGGCTAATAGCCGCTAAATTTTTATCTAGGGGTAATTCTGGAGCTGGTGGTAACGTATGGAGTCGGCTTTTCCAGTATGCCAATGAGCGCCGATAGAGGTCCGAATTCCGTAGAGAAATTTCCGCTAAAACATAGTCTCGGAATGATAGATCCAGAGGGGGTAAAGAACATTCTGGATGATGAATTAGTTGAATAAATTCTTGCTTGAGTACTTCAAAACTCCAAGCATCAGAGATCAATAGATCAATACTGGCGTAAAGACGAGTTTTGGACTGACTCAACTGGACAGCACAAAATTCAAAAAGCGGATACTGATCGATGGGCAAAATCTGATGTGACATGCGATCGCGAATCGCCATCAATTGGGAATGTGCAGTTTCTGCATCACTCGCGCGCAAATCTAAAACTTTTACCTGGTAAGGAGGAACTTCTTCTAGAATCTGCTGTTGCCCATCGGAGCGAATAATCGCTCGCATCATTTCATGACGTTCAATAATGCGATTCAGCGTCTTTTCAAATTGCCTCACATCTAGATTGACTACATCTATTTCAGCATAGGCATGAGTCGATATGTTACTCAACTCAAACACATCATTACGGCCTACCCAATAGGCTTGTTGAACGTCAGTGAGCGGGAAAGGTTGATATCGTTCACTTGGGCGAGGACAAATCTGAGACAAGGCCTGACAGTCGTTATTAGCAGAATTAACCCACTTTGCTGCTTGCAAGAATTTGAGAATCTCTGTTTTGTGATCGGCTAACTGCTTTTTCAGTGCCGGTGTGAGTTTCCCTTTCGGAGCGGTGCAGTGCAGGTGATCGCCATCGGCATATAGCTTGACATCCAGGTCTTTAATATGGAGTAATAAAGCTTCAATTGTTTTCATAAGTCTAGCTCCTCGCGGTCTTCTGAAGCTTGACTCATAGAAGTTTGTAATTGTTCAGCCGCTCGAATTCCATCGATATAGCTTGTCATTCCAGCAACTGTAGGAGCCTCAAATAGGCTACCCGTTGGTAAATCCAGGTACAAAGTTTCGCGAATTTTAGCGATGACCTGAATCGAGATTAAGGAGTCTCCACCTAATTCAAAGAAATTATCATGAATGCCTACTGGGTAAATCCCAATAATTGTTTGCCAAATATCCGCGAGGGCCTTCTCCATTTCATTTCTAGGAGAAACATAGGCGTTTTCTAAACCTGGTCTTGTGTATTTTGAGGTGGTACTATCTGCTCTAATATCTGCCTGCTTTCGCAACAGCTCCCATGTTGTCCATCTGGCAATTCTAGGCTGTAAGTCTCTAGTCGAGACAATAATCTGATCAAGTTGACTCCAGGCTAAAACACGTCTAAAGATTTCGATGTCTTCTTCAGGAAGAATTGTTAATTCAGGATTTGTCTCAACCAGCGGCATAGCTTCACCTTCCGAAGAAATAGGTTTTCGTCCATCCCAATTAATGCTGAGCCAAGGAACAGGATTCGTTTGGTTATGTTGATGGACAAATGTGTCCATGAAAAGATTAGCTGCAGCATAGGCAGCATGACCAAAGCCACCAAATAGAGAGGCCAAGGAAGAGATAAGCAAACAAAAATCAAGTGGTTCAGACTTTAACAGTTCTTGCAAAACAAACAGGCCACTGATCTTTCCATGAAATTGTTGTTCACAATCCGATAGGGTCATATCTTGAATGGGCTTAAACAGTTGTGCCGCTCCTAAAGCAACTGCATGAATCACCCCATTAAGTGATCCATATTGATATTTTACTTGCCCTAAAACTGCTTGCATTTGATTCAAGCTGGATGCATCAGCTCTAGCGATAAGAATCTCTGCTCCCAGAGCTTCAAGTGCCTGTATTTTTCGAATTTTGCGACTGACCAGATCATTTTCTTCGTGAGAGGAGAGCCATTTCGACCACTGATTTTTTGCTGGAAATGACGATCTCCCAGTCAAAATTAATTTGGCTTGAACGGTATTAGCCAAATATTCTGCTAATACTAAGCCCAAGTTTCCTAGTCCACCAATGATTAGATAAACTCCTGCTTTTCTTAAAGGTAATTCTTTGGTAGATGGTGATTTTAATGTGATAGGTTCAACCGTATGCACCCATCGTTGTAGACCTCGATGAGCAACCATTAGTTCAGCTGGAGGTGCGAGTATTTCTGCACAGAGCTGATGAATTGCTCTTTTCGATCGCCCGCTATCAGTCGAAGGCAGACCGATATCAATACTGCGACAACGGACATAGGCATATTCTTGGGGAATGACTTTTAATAATCCGAGTATGGTTGCTTTTTCTGGATAGAGTATTGATTCCTCTTCAGTGACAGGCTGCATGTTGTTGGAAACTACTGTGAGTTGCAACTCCTCGGTCCAATTCTGCTTACCAAGAGTTTGAGTGAGAAAAAGTAAGCTATAAAATCCTCGTGATTGAATCTGGTCAAATTGAGCACGACTTGAGTGAGGTTTGCTTGATGAATCAATTGTCCAGCAGTGAACAACACGGTTAGGAACAAATCCTTCCTGATGTAGCGCCTCAAAGAGCTTAGAGTAGTCGTTCTGTCGTTCTGGATCAAGTGCATACCTATGTCGAACTGAGCCATCTGATAAAGATTCCTGTTGATGACTAAACGCTTCTGAAATCTGAACCGTAATAACGGTTTGGTTCTGTTGTTGTAACTGTTCTGCGATAGAAACTCCTACTGTTTCATCAATGAAAACTAACCAACAGTCAGAACGATCAGTGTGTAGCGTTGAAAATAGAGGGGATGGCGGTAAAGTACGCTTCCACTGAGATAGATAGAACCAGTCAGCTACATCAGGTTTGCGCTCTAGAGTCTTCTTAGATGGCTGGCTGCTATCAAATTGAGATGTTCCTGCTGTAAGGGCTGATGGAGATAGCGAAGTTGTTGTTCTTTCGGCTTGCGCCAGGATAATACTATGCCCAAATGTACTCGTGTCGGGGAAGAATGCAACATCGGTAAAGCCATGAGTTTTAAGGGCTTGCTGCCATTCCTGAGTGGATAGAAATGGATTACCCATTGTG
>DBGGTD010000106.1:0-5725 GCA_051162585.1 Elainellaceae cyanobacterium | reverse complement strand
ACCCAATTGCATCAAGCCCAGCGCAACGTGTTAATCCTTCGTGAGAATACCCAAAAGGGAGATGATCAGCGTCGTCGAATTGACGTGTGGTGGGGAGGCTTACACGCTAACGGTGGCTTGATGCTGATTTTGGCATACTTGCTCCGTTCTAATATCAACTGGCGGCGTGCCAAAATCTATTTAAAGCTAGTTGTTTCAGATGAGTTAGCGGCTCAACAAGCCCAGACCAATCTCGATCGAATGAACCAGTCATTACGCATTGGGGCGATTCCGCAGGTTTTAATTGCACAGGGACGATCCTTTGAAGAGATTTTGCACGAGTCATCCCAGGATGCAGACATGATTTTTCTGGGCATGGCAACGCCAGACCAAAACTTCGCAGAATACTACGACAAGATCCAGGCTTGGACAGACGGACTTCCAACGACGATGTTTGTGCTCGCTGCTCCCGAATTTTCTTCCCTCGAAGTCCTCGACGAGTAAATCCGTGCATGCTGTGCTGCTAATGCCAATCTATTAAAATCCGCCTCCACAACCGCCAAATGACTCAATCCAATTCTCCATACCCGACCCGCAACGTCGTTCCTCTTGCCGTTGAGATTCAAGGAAATGGGTCTCCTGTCCTGTGTTTACATGGTCATCCCGGCTCTGGGGCAAGCATGTCTGTGTTTACACACCATCTAAGTCAGCAATTTAAGACTATCGCTCCAGACTTGAGAGGATATAGAAAGAGTCGCACCTATCATCCGTTTGCGATGGGGGATCACCTCAACGATCTAGACGCACTGTGCAAAGCTCAACACATCGATCGCTGTTTGGTTTTGGGATGGTCGCTAGGCGGCATCTTGGCAATCGAATTGGCGCTGAGATATCCACATCGGGTAAGCGGATTAATCTTGATCGCGACGGCAGCACGTCCTCGAAGCAATCACCCACCTGTCAGTTGGCAAGACAACGTGTGCACAGGAATTTCTTCAATCTTGAATCGGTTAAGACCCGGTTGGCAATGGAATATTGATACATTTGGCAAGCGATCGCTCTATCGACATCTCATCCAACAACACACCCATTTTGCCTACCAACGCCTCGCTCATGAAGCCTTGCCTGCCTACCTCCAAACATCTCAGGCAGCATCCCAAGCTCTGCGGGTCGCTATTCAAACGGGATATAACCGCCTGCCCGATTTAGCCGCGATTCAATGTCCGTGCCTGGTGCTAATGGGAGAGTGCGATCGCCACATCACCCCTGAAGCAAGTTTAGAAACAGCTCAATATCTCAACGCCCAGTGGCATTGCTACCCCAACACTGCTCATTTGTTTCCGTGGGAAGTGCCGCATCGTGTCTTGGCCGACATCGATGATTGGCTTGAAACCCGCTGGACAGTAGACGAGCATGTTAGGGCGATCGCTAACGATTGATGAGACTAAACCATAGCCAAGGAACCTCAATCGATCCCTCCTACTAAACCCATCAAACGCGATCTATCAGCACAAACTAAATTTGTCCGCTAAAGGCCGGAAAAGGGCGGCTTTGCCCTCCTGATTCCCCAACTTCATCATAGATAGTCAAATCATCAGGGTTGTGCCGGTCAATAGACACCCTAATTCCCTGAGCTCCCTCACCTTCCAAATCTTGGATATACCCCGCTTTTGCCGATTCGGCATCTTGGCTATTTGCAAACGGTCCAAAATAGTATGTGCAGTGTGGGGATTCCGTAACGATCTCTATCCACCATGCCATGCCAAGAGTTTCTAGTAAACTGATCCAAAGTTCTTTCATGATCCCTGCTAAATGTCCCTGCTAACGTTTTTTGCCGACGCTGATAGCCATCAACTACTAGTTTTTAAATACGTCTAGGAAGATTCAAGTTTCTTTATACTGTTTTGCTCATTTATTGTAAACCGTCCAAATGAAGAGTATTTGTCCACCGTTGACGATATACCTCATATAAGACCATCCCTGTTGCTACCGAAGCATTTAGACTCGGAGTATGCCCTTTGAGAGGTACTGAAACCAATGCGTCACAGGATCGCTGAGTCAATAAGCTCAGCCCGTCTCCTTCAGACCCAATGACGATAACGACGGGGCCATCAAACTGAATACTATGAAGTGGGCTACTCCCGTTTGCGGCTGCACCGTAAATCCAAAATCCAGCCTTCTTCAATTCTTCCAAGGCTTGGCTAAGATTTACAACTCTCGCCACGGGAAATGTTTCTAGCGCTCCCGCCGCCACTTTAGCCACCGTTGATGTGATCCCTACTGCTCGACGCTGAGGGATCACCAGCCCTTGGGAACCCAGAGCTTCTGCCGTGCGAATGATAGCTCCTAAATTATGCGGATCGGTAATGCCGTCTGCTGCGATTAGAACGGGCTGTTCTGCGATCGCTTTAGCTCGATCAATCAGCTCTCCTAACTCGATATATGGATACGGTGTGACTTGAGCGACCACCCCCTGATGAATAGCAGCTTGGGTGAGTTGATCTAACCGCCGATAATCTACCTCATCCACTACCGTTCCATTTGCCTTTGCCTGGTTCACAAGAGCATGAAATCGGGGATCATAACGAAGCTTGCTAAGAATCCAGATTCGATTGAGAGGACGCTGACCTTGAAGGGCTGCCAAAACCGAATGACGACCGTAGATCAAATCATTATCTGCGTCTGCTGCAAGCGATGGAGCTTCACGCGTATTAGTTCGTTCCCGACCTTTAACAGGTGCATTACGATTCACCCGCTGAGACTTGCTAGGAGACAGCGTACCCGATCGAGCTGTCTTGACCTTGCGCTTTAATTTTGGCTTACGGCTATCAGAACTGTCGCGACGAGGCGGCTTCCGAAATGACGAATTGTTTGAAGATGAATCGTTTGAGTTAGATTGATATTTTGCCGTGGCCATGATGTGGCACCTCCTGATACATAATCATTGATTAGCCCACACACATGCTCAGAACCCATACCGAGAGCATTTAGGCGTTTAATCAATTATTTGTCAGAGATTACTTAGCTTATTCGTTCGATGAGGTATGAGTCGTAGATGGGATTTCATCGAGCTGCAACCTAGAGAACAGCTCAGCTAGCCGACTGGGATCCGTTAAAAACAAGTATCCAACCAGCGTTTCCAAACTTGATGCTTGCTGGTAAATTCCTAAACTCAGACGCTTAGGACGCTTCAAGGTTGCATTTCGCCCTTTTTTGAGTAGTTCTCGCTCATGACTGGTTAAATAGGGCTCAAGGACTCTCAGTTGGTGAGCCTGACTTTCAGCACGAACCTGAGTGACGACTTGATTATGATACGACTGAGAACGCTTCGGCGGAAATAAAAGATGTGTCCGAACATACAGTTCATACACCGCATCCCCGACATAAGCAAGAGCTGACGGGGAGAGACATCGAACATCTCCAGGCTCTAGAGAGGTTTTAATTGAAAGAAGCCAATGATCTGCAAATGACAATGGACTGAGAGACAATTAATGAATCAGACATTTACCAAACTTGCAATCCGATCTCCAAAATATGGCTGCCAAACACCATAAAAGCATAGACCTCATTAAGCCGCCTAACGCAAGAACTCTTATGAGATTTGTGTCTTGGACACTCATTTAATAGTAATTGATATGTAAATAAATGTCGTCCTCAAGCATACAAATGCTTGAGGAGACAATCTTCCGTAGATTCCGCAGAGATTCGCTACACCTAAGGTCTATTCGACATTATTGATCGCGTCTTCGACCGAGGTTTGCATCGACAAAAATTTCTCTAGTCGAACTAGTTTAACAGTTTGAGTGACTCGAGGATTCGTGACGACTTGTAGCGTCCCTCCAGAATTTTGAGCTTTCTTGACAAGCTGAACTAGGGCACCTAATCCAGAACTGTCGACAAAATCAATCTGAGAGAGATCCAGAATAATATTTGATGGACCTTCATCAATGAGTTTGTCGAGCACCTTGCGAAACGTGGGCTCAGAAAAGGCATCCAATAATCCGGCAAGGCGAAATAGCTGATATTTTTCCCTGACTTCGCGAGTGCCCCTCAAGCTAACGGTCAGGGTTAGTGGCTCAGGAATAGCCCCCTCCTCTAAAATTAAAATTTGTCATATGTCAGTGGAGGCTACAGTATAAGTCAGGATGAAGCACTCTGCAACCATCTGTAAGGTCAAATTAAGGGGTCAAAATTAAGCGCATCTTGATTAGCGATTAGATACCAGAGATTAGCTACCAAAGATGGCCTTCTGAATCAAGAAATTAGGTCAATTTATTCCATGTGAGAAAATTCATCCCAGAGTGATGTCAGTTGACGCAGACTTGAATGATTCCCATCTCCTAATATGAGGTGATCGAGCAATGGGATACCGAGAAATTCAGCTCCTGTCAGGAGTTGGCGAGTTAGGGTGAGATCCTCGGTGCTCGGTTCGACATTTCCAGATGGATGATTGTGCGCCACAATGAAGCGAGTTGCGCCTTGGCGAATGACTTCTCGAAAAATATCACGAGGATGAGCTAGTGTTTCTGTAGCGGTGCCAATGGTAATAATTTGCCGTCCTAAAACACGATGCTTGATATCCAGAAATAAGACGGCAAAGCGTTCCTGAGACTGCCACATCAACTCGGTGCTGAGAATAGCAGCCGCTACAGACGGATCATCAATTGTAATCGGATCGAGCGGTCGAGTATGAAGCACGCGCTTGCCAAGCTCAATTGCCGCCAGAATACTGGTCGCTTTAGCTTCTCCAATTCCTGGTATTTGCATGAGCTCATAAGGCGTGATGTCTCGCAGTACGGCCAAAGGATCTCGCTGATGCTCCCCAATTTTTTGCAAAATGTATTGCCCTAAGCCCACGGCAGACAGTTTTCCTGGCCCCTGTCCAGTGCCGATGAGAATCGCTAGTAGTTCAGCAGTTGAAAGAGTTTTAGCTCCGTGGTTGAGTAATCTCTCTCTCGGACGCTCGCTCGTCGGCAAATCTGCCATTCTCAGGCTGTAGGTCATTGTCGTCTTCGGAATAATTTCAGAATCGATGAGTCTCTATTATTCAGTTATCCCGGATATGCGATCGCCCAAACTCGATCCCCGCTTCACATCTATAGCAATTTGCAATTGCATCAAGTACAGAAATCACCCAGGCTTATACAGTCTTACGCTCTCGCATTAGGACGCTGAACGTGTGTAGAACCCGGGCAGCACGCGGGTTCTACACACAAACCTGAGCCCGTAGGACTATAATATTTACAGGCTTTATAAAGTTTTGTTGAGTATATAAGGTCGAATATCCTGAGAATGTCTGGTTATTTCCAATCGTCTGATAAGTCAAACCGAGTTATTGTAATTGGTGCAGGAATTGGTGGATTAACTGCGGCTGCTCTGTTGGCTCATCGAGGCTATCAGGTGCTGATTCTTGATCAGGCTATTGTGCCGGGTGGATGCGCTTCAACATTCAAGCGGCGAGGATTTACATTTGACGTTGGCGCAACCCAAGTTGCAGGGTTAGAGCCTGGTGGAATTCACCATCAAATCTTTTCAGAACTAGATATTGAATTGCCTGCTGCCATACCCTGCGATCCAGCATGTGCAGTTTACTTGCCCGGTGAAGTTCAGCCTATTCGAGTCTGGCGTGATCCCCAGAAGTGGCAAGCTGAACGTCAGCATCAATTTCCAGGGAGCGAACCGTTTTGGCAATTAATGACTGATTTGTTTCGCTACAGCTGGGAGTTTCAGTCGCGCAATCCTGTGT
>DBGGTD010000105.1:0-2466 GCA_051162585.1 Elainellaceae cyanobacterium | reverse complement strand
GTCATAGGACTCGACACTGGGATGAACTTTTGCCTCATTAGACGGTCCTTCTAGAGAATAGATTTCGACATCATGCCCTCGATCTATTAGTCCAGTAATCTGATTTAGAATAAATGCCTCAGATAAAACTGGAAATCTGCCTACAATAAATATTACTTTCAAGCCTCTATCCTCAGAATGATTTGTATCTGGATCACTAAGCCTGCCATATCACCTCGCATTAATTTCTAACCGCCATTTTGCAGGTTTGAGTGTGATTTCAGACAATTTCATTGTCACTATTCAATCAGGGGCTTCAGTAATTCGTATTCAACTGGCGAGTTGAATTTTTCAGCTTATCTGTAGTGTGAAGAGACATCGTAGGAGAGACGAAATCTATGTCTGACAGTTGGTTAAAAATGCTACATTTTGTAGGCTGGATAGGACAAATAAGAAATTTATTGGATTAGTAAGTGCCTCAGAAATTTTTACGTCTCTTGCTCACAAAGTAATGACGATTTCTACGAGCTAGAATTTCTATTTTAAGCTGATCAGTCAGAGCTTTTTTATTAAGCCAATCCACGAAATTTCTGTCCTAAATCAGCTACGTTTAGTATGCAAAAAAATCCAGTTTTTTGCATTAGAAAACTCTCATGATGAAGCGAAATTTCTTAAAGAATGTGTGAAGTTTTCAGAAAACCGTTTTTTCTATCCTGTAGCCCCAAATATTCCATCAACAAATATATAGCAATCCCGGTTTGTGAGCGGTGGGGCGGGCGTCGCCCGCCCCACCGCTCACATACAATTCACAAGCGATTTAGGGTCGCTATAGTTTGCTCAGATGACTATTTAGAACTACTAGCGATCGCCGTCGGTCTTTCTATCTCTACGTCTTGTGGTGTTTGTCTCTGAGGCTGTCTTCGGGCATAGCGATCGCTGACAATGCGATTGATTTTTCTGTCAAGACGAATCAGATTTTTTTCGATGATAGAACTACGCCGCCCAAAGAAGAGCGATTTGGCTAGAGGTTTGACATATGCCTTATGCCGACGAAATCCTAACCTGTCATAGCGGATTTGAAAGTATTTATCTTCCTTTAAATTCCACTTGTTGCGAAAATGTTCTAGGCTCGCTAAATCCCAAGCATCGCTCCACCGCAACATAAAGAAGCCAAGGTCTGACCATTCGAGGGGGGGGGCTGGAACATAGGTTACGATAATGTCTCGCTGAGCATAAACACTGCCACCCGCTTGAGTGACCATCATACAAAAATCGAGGTGCTCACGAGTGCTGAGTAATCCTTCATCGAGAAGACCTGTCTTCTCAAAGATGTCAGTGCGAGCCAACATGCAATGAAACTCAACATAGTCACATTGCGCTCGTTGGAGGCGATCGCGCGCATCTTTCACGCGCTTCTTAAAGTGGCATTTATGGTGAAACCGCCGCACCATGGCATTATCGATTTGCGTCTCAGTAATATAGACCGAACCGCCAGGATTATGAATATATTCATGAATTGGAGTGCCGATACAGACGAGCGGCCCAACTACTGCTGCTCCTGTTTCGTCAGCACACTCGACTAAGCCCTTGAGCCAGCCTGGCGTGACTATGACATCATTGTCCACAAAGACCAAATACTCCGTCTTCACCTGACGCAGTCCGATATTTCTAGATTGGTTAGGAGAAAGATAGTGTTCGGTTCGGACGAGCTGAAAGCCCTTTTCGTGAGCCTGCTTCTTTAGATACTGTTGGACATGCTGAGGAGAACCCCCATCGACGTACACTAAATTGAACGGGATCTCCGTATGTTGGTAGATGCTTTCGAGTGACTCACGAGTAAAGCTAAAGCGCTCTCGCGGAACAACGACAACTGTAACGTTGGGTTCAGATGTGCGTGAGGTTTCCATCATTTCAATCTCCTAAATAAGACTCAATAAACTAGATTCGATGTTCGAGCAAACGTTGGCTGCTTTTTGACAATTTCTCAAGCATTCACGAAATATAGCAATCCCGGGTTGTGAGCGGTGGGGCAGGCGTCGCCCGCCCCAACGCTCACACACAATTCACAAGCGATTTAGGATAGCTATAGAGCCATATCTTTTTTTTTCAAATGCCACGTGACTTGACTCAAAATATGGCGAGGATGGATTTGCACTGCCCAGAGTAGGCTAAAAAACGCAGCTCTCTTTTGCCCCAGTCTGTATGACATTTGCGCATGCTTATAAACAAAGTCGGCAAACATCCTGGGATGCGCTTTGAAAACAGGCTTATGTTTCTCGACTAAGCGCTGAAAGCTCACTTGGCGCAAACTTGGATTTCGTGAAATACGGGGCCCCTCATGCGTGATGAGTTGATACGTAACGGTCGGTAATCCGAGAATTGAACAAACCGGATTGAGCCGTAAAAACATTTCTGTATGAACGCGGGATTGGAGTATTTCATCGTATCCTCCAATACCAAGCAACACATCGCGTTCAACAACTAATG
>DBGGTD010000104.1:0-4830 GCA_051162585.1 Elainellaceae cyanobacterium | reverse complement strand
CCATAGCGTACCGGAAGAAGCTCCCCGAAGCATGATCGATTTTTATGGGACAGCGAACGGGTTTGGATGGCAACTCAATGAAATTGTTGGAGCTCAAATGATTTCGGTTCCTGCTAGTCAGGTCCGACAAAATGCCCGCCAGTCATTTGTTTTGATTATGGGGATCGTGATGTTGACGTTTGCTGCGGCAATCTTCATGGTTAATCTATGGCTCAAACGCTTTGTGATCCGCCCCCTTAAGCGGATGGCGATGACTGCCGAGGCGGTAAGTACTGGAGACATGGATGCTGACTTTGAATATGTGTCGAATGACGAAGTTGGTACTCTGGCAGAAGCATTCCGTCGCATGAAGATGAGCTTGATGATGGCGATGAAGCGGCTAGAGCGCTATCGCATTGGTCGGCGCAGTCTAGATGATGCCAACGAATAATATCAAATCTCGTTATAGCGATCCTACGTTAATCGCTTGTGAATTGCTCACAAGCCATCTGGGATCGCTATAAGTAGTCGATGGTGAAACTCTTGGGACTGTTTTGAATCGGGAATTTCGGTGGCGATCGCCCGAATAAATTCTTGAGGAGTTGCATCGGGAAACCGCGACAATACATCATCGACGACAAAACTAGCCATAGGGCCAATGCTGCGAGCAAGTTCGTGCTGACAGCGGCTGATAAAGACCGGATTGAGTTGTGCAGGCTGAGAGACAGAGGACGAAACGTGGGAAGTAGAGACCTCAGACGGCGCTCCCTGATGAGAAGGGGATAGCGCAGAGGAAGATGAATTAGAGGTCGGCGAATCAGGCGGGGGGGATTGAAGGGTGGATGGGTGAACGGCAGACGAATGTGACACGGGCGATCGCCCTCTACTACTCGATGTTGAGACATCCGTCGGGGCATCTAAATCTGCGAATATCGCTGTCTTAAATTCCTGAGATTGCTGAGAATTAGGAATTTCGGCAGCGACTACATCCACAAAACGACGTGCCGTCATCGGGGCTCTAAGAGTCAGGACATCGTTGAGAATACAGCTTGCCATCGGGCCGATACACCGCGCGAGCTCTTGTTGACAGCGCCCAATCAATGGATGATCGGGTGTAATCAACAGCGTATCTCCCTGAGACTGAGACGGTGTATCAGACGCCAAAATACCGACCCTGGCACTGGGATTTGCAGTTTTTGCTGCAGACATGACCTGAGACGAGTAACGGGTTGAGCCCACCGTTGCATCAGGGTATGCCGATGATGCCTCAATCTGTTCTAGATCTGCAATAACCTCTCGCGCCGTCTGATATCGATCTTTGGGTTTCTCAGCAAGTAGAATATTGAGGATCTGAGCCAGTGGGTCGCTGACATCGGCATGAACCTGCCACTGCCATTCTAAGGATCCTTGATCCATCAAGAGTCCTGGCTCTTTGCCGGTGAGAAACACGACGGTAGTCACGCCGAGCGCATAGAGGTCACTACACGGAAAACACTGACCCATGCGGATTTGCTCAGGCGGCGCGTAGCCCATTTTCCCAACAAATGAGGCTTGCCCGACCAGCGTATCTACTTGAGAGTCAATCGCCCACATTTCTACGACGGTTTGCTTAACGAGCCCAAAATCAATCAGCATAGGCGCTGATTGACCATGGGGCAACATGATGTTGTCTGGCGAAATATCCCGATGCACGATATTGAGGGTATGCAAATAGTCCAGAACGGGCAGAAGATTTTTCAACCACAGAACGACCTCAGCTTCAGAAAATAGCCGACCTTTCTGTTTCCGCTCTTTGAGCAAACTCGAATACGTCTTGCCGTTGATATATTCTTGTACGATAAAAAGCCGTCCTGAATCGGTAAACCAGGCTAAAAATTTAGGAATTTGTGGGTGATTAATCTGATACAGCGTTTTGGCTTCCCGCTCAAACAGGCTGCGAGCTTTTTGAACGACGTATTCGGTTTTGCTCGTCGGAAAAAATTCTTTGAGCACGCAGAGGTCATCAAAACGCTGAGTATCGGAGGCAAGATAGGTGACTCCAAATCCGCCGCGACCTAAGATTTTTTCGATTCGATAGCGCTGATTAATCAAGGTTTCTGGACTCGACTCTGAATTGGTAGATGACTCTATCGCCATTTTAGGAATCGGAGATGACGGCAAGACCTGATATGCCGGAACTGTTTCCTGAATATTTTTAAGGTGTAAGGGGCCTAGATAGGTAGCATCAACGTTAAGGCGAGTTTTGACCACCTCATAAATCGTCTGAGACATACAGAGTCCCCAGGGGGCCGCTTCAGTTTGTAGGCGTGCCGCGATATTGACCCCATTTCCCATGACATCGGCTTCGCTCAAAAACACATCGCCCAAATGAATGCCGATTCGATGCACAAGTACATTGTGCGGAGAAGTGTGAGACGCAAGTTTGATCAGGGTTTTTTGAATCTCAAGAGCGCAAGAGACAGCTTGAATCGCGCTCGTAAAATACATGAGCAAGCCATCCCCCGTTGACTTTAGAACCTGCCCTTCAAATCGCACACAGAGTTCGCGCATGAGCTTGAGATCACGATGAATGAGCGATAGGGTATGTTCTTCATCGCTTGCCATGCGAGCGCTAAATGCCACTCCGTCCGTGATGACGATTGCAGCTAATGTGCTCTGATTTTGAATTGAATAGGGCGGAATAGAGTGTTCCATGGTGCCAGGAAAAAGTGACGCAGTAGGCAGGTGCGTGATGGCGTTCATTTCAGACCAAATCTACCGACACCCTGACCCCATCAAGGGATAGCTAATCTTTTCAATCGAATCGATACTATATCCGGACAGTGGATTTGGAGGCTATCGATTCGGAGATTGTTTGAAAGCATACGTTAGCTATCTCAATTTTACTCACATGGATTGAATTAAACGCTGCCGAAATGCTTCGGCTTGCTGAGGATTGGGAATTTCGGCGGCGATCGCCTCAACAAGCTGGGCGGGGCTGAGATTCGGGTCTTCTGAGAGCAAGTCATCGATAATAAACTGGGCGACAGGACCCACACAGTGGATCAGTTCTTGCTGACAGCGCTCAATAAAATCTGGGTTGAGGATAGCAGGATTGTTAGGCGATCGCCTTGACGATGGCGAGGACGGTGGCGGTGGTGAAGACTCTGGAATTGAGGTATCTCGGCGAGGAGCGGGTGAAGCGTAGCGTTTGGATCTGACAGATTGCTTAAAGTCTTCAGCGATGTGCGGATCTGGAATTTCTCGTGCGAGGGCGTCAATCAACTGGTCAATGTTCTGTGGATTTTGAGCAACCACATCTTCGACTACAAACGCTGCCATTGGCCCAATATAGCGACTCAATTCTCGCTGACAATGGGCTAAAACGTCGGGTGTAATTGAATAAATAGGGGGGCGTGCTGGCTCTACAACAGATGGGGCGGGTGGTGAGGGCGGAGCGGGTAGCCGGGGCGGCGGCGGTGGGGCAGCAGAACGAGACGCAGGCGGATGGGGAGACTGGAGTCGAGCATTTGGCAGAGAGTCAGGAGACTCGGATAGGGATTTATCTAAAATCGACGCGCCAGGCCACCGCATGGATGCGCGGATAGGTTCTAAATCAGCGATCACCTGTCGAGCAGTTTGATATCGATCTTTGGGACGTTCTGCCAGCATTTTGTCTAACAGGTGACCGCAGCGATCGCTCACAGGAGGATTACAAAATTGTCGCCAATCGAGAGGAACCGGATCGGGCACCGGGCTAGGCTTCTGAGCAGTCAACAACACCGTTGCGGTAATGCCTAGCGCATACAGATCACTACAGGGAAAGCATTGACCTAAGCGCATTTGTTCGGGGGGGGCATAGCCAAATTTGCCGACCACCGATGCCTGTCCGCCTGATGCTGGGTTGGTATGCCCCGTCCAGATTTGGGTGACGACTTGCTTGACGACGCCAAAATCGATCAAGACCGGCTTAGATTGACCGTTGGGCAACATGATGTTTTCGGGAGAAATGTCTCGATGGACGATATTCATCCCGTGAATGTAGTCTAAAACGGGCAGAAGATCCCAGAGCCACTCGATCACCTCTGCCTCAGAAAAGGGACGTCCGGCAACCTGGCGATCGCGCACCAAATCTGAATAGGTTTTGCCGTCAATGTATTCTTGGACAATCAGTAATCGCTCATTTTCGGTAAACCAGGCTAAAAATTTGGGGATTTGAGGATGATTGATTTGGTAAAGAACGCGAGCTTCCTGCTCAAAGAGCTTGCGCGATTTTTCAACGAGTTGCAGAGTTTTGGTTAGGGGGACAAATTCTTTTAAGACGCACAAGTCGTCGAAGCGATAGGTGTCGTGAGCAAGATAGGTTTGCCCAAAGCCACCCCGCCCTAGAACTTGTCGGACTCGATAGCGATTATTAATGAGCGTTTCCGGAGCGATCGCCCCGCCGCCAGAGACTGGATTGCCTAATGCAGGAGTCGCAATCACTGGAAAAATTTCGTAGGCTTGCACGGTTTCTTGCGATGTATCAACATCGAGCGATCCCATAAAAACCGCTTTGAGATTGAGTCGCGCTTTGACGACATCGTAGACCGTTTTGGAAATGCAAATTCCTCCAGGAGATGCCTCGGCCAATAGCCGATTTGCGATGGTCACCCCTTCTCCGACAAGATCGGTTGTGCTAAAGACAACATCGCCGAGATGAATGCCGATACGAGGCGCAATTAGCGAATCGGGCGAGATGTTGACCGTCATTTGGGTCAGGTCTTTTTGAATATTAATGGCGCACGTGACGGCTTGAACTGCGCTCGTAAAATACATCAATACGCCGCGATCGCTCGTCTGGAATAATTGTCCACCAAACCGATTGCACAC
>DBGGTD010000103.1:0-4520 GCA_051162585.1 Elainellaceae cyanobacterium | reverse complement strand
CCGTCCGTCTGAGTTCAAAGACGGTCTCAGCCGCAGGCTATAGCGGCACAGGCAGTCGCATTGAACTCGTCTATCCAGACAACATTATTAAACCGCTAACCACGTCGTATTCATCGGATGCTACGCAACGAAAAGTAGCGATCGCCATTGCTCAGTTTCTCAACATCGAGGCGCACGTTCCACCCACCTTGAGTGAAGCATTCAAAACTGCTTCAAATTGGCTAGTGAATCAGGTGTTGGGGCAATCATCAAAGCGCAACTAATGCTGTAACGACTATTCTCATATCTGAATCATGACTGACCCAGAACTTCGCATTCCTGAAAACCATGCCCAAGACATACTGGCGATCGCCACTCGACGCTATGCCAAAACGGTAGGGTGCTATTCTGCTACTGATTTGATTCAAGCTGGCGAAGACGTTCAGATTCCAGAAGAATTCATTCGAGAGGCGATCGCAGACGTTCGTGCTCGCGATCATCACCAGCACACTAACCGACAGCAGTTAAAAATCTGGTTGCAATTCGCCTTAAGCAGTGCGGCTGCAATCGTCGCCATTACTGCCGTGTGGGGCATTGGCACCTACAATGCCTTGTCTCACGCTGAGTCTAACGTAAATGCTGCCTGGGCACAGGTTGAAAATCAGCTCCAACGACGGGCTGATCTAATCCCTCAACTGGTTCGCGTAACGCAAGATTATGCCGATCATGAACAAGCACTTGTTTCTGCACTCGTTGCATCACGGCAACAGTATTTAGACGCACAGACGCACGCAGAGAAAGTGGAGGCGATCGCCACCATCAATCAGGCAATTGATGACTTTTACGATGTCGCGCATGATTATCCCAGGCTGCAATCTAGCCAGTTGTTCATCAACCTGCACTATGAAATAGCAGGCACTGAAAACCGCATCGCAGTTGAGCGAATGCGCTATATCGAAGCGGCTCAGGCATATAACCAGCGGATTAATCAGATTCCCAATTCGTTCTTAGCAACGATGTTTGGGTTTGACGACTATCCAAATACGTTTGAGGCACAGGAGTGAGCGGGATATTCCGCCTTCCACCGTCTGCATTTCGTATTTCAATTGTTTGTATTCCTCGTAGGTATAGTCCTACGGACTCAGGTTTGTGTGGTGAGCCCCCCGCGGCGGCTCACCACACGTTTAACGTCCTAACGCGAGAGCGTACGGCTATATAGCAATCCTAGATGGATTGTGAGTATCGCATCTCATCGACTTTTAAGACATGTCTCAGGGTATCTTCAGCTCTTACCTATAGGCTCAAGTTTTATAGCCTTACGCCGCGTCAGAATGCCGAAGATGTATAGAATTCGTGCAGCGCACGGATTCTATACACAGATTTGAGCTCGTAGGGCTATGAACAAACTAACGAGTAAGTGACTATGAATCGCGTTTTTTGGTCTATTTGGGGTGTAAGTATGGCCCTATTTATGTGTGCAGGAAATTCCATTTCAACTGATTTCAGCATGCCTTCGATTAGACCCTCCAGTACGGCTCAGCTTCAACCTATTCAATTTCAACCAACGCAATCTGACGCGACTGGAATGACGTTAGAGCGACTAGAAGATATTCTTCAAAACCAGGATGATATAACCAATCTTCAGTCCCAATCAGGACAGCTACAGTTCACACTGGACAACCGATCCATGATTGTTCTGTCGAATGAAGAGAACGACCGCATGCGCATCGTTACGCCAGTTGTTTCCACCAGTCAACTCACGTCTCAGCAGGTTCAAAATATCCTGGTTGCCAATTTCCATACGACGCTAGATGCTCGATATGCCGTCACAGATGGGACGTTGGTTTCAGTCTTTGTGCATCGGTTGTCATCTCTGCAAGATAATGATTTTCGCTCCGCGCTATATCAAGTCGCCAATTTAGCAGAAAGCTTTGGGACGACCTATTCGAGTGGCGAGCTTATTTTTGGACCCAACGGGCAACCGCAACGTCAGGCTCCTGAAATTGATGGAGATCTGGAAATTTAGACGGTTGATACCAATTCTCGAGTTCGGATTTCGGATTCACAGACATAGGCAAAATATCAATCCAATAGGAAGAAGACTCAGGATGCTAACGACTTTAAACTGGATATTGCTGCTGGCGTATGGTGGCTTTGTGTATGGCGTTGTGCAGCGAACAACACCTCATCGCGTCTCAGCCACTGAGTTTTTTGATGGAGAATCGGCTCGGGGCAAAGCACCGCAACTCTGGGTCTTAGTTGCGAGTGCAGCTATTACTTGGATCTTTGCCAAATCTATTAGCAATGCAGCTACACTGGCAAATGCGTTTGGCATCACAGGTGGAATCGGCTATGCACTTTACTACTTAAGCTTCATTACAGCAGCGATCGCCATCTATTTCATTCGAGTACGTGGGGGCTATCGATCGCTGCCTGAGTTTTTGGTCAATAAATATGGGGCGATCTGCGCAAGATTGTTTTTGATTGCGATCGCCATTCGGTTGCTGAATGAAGTATGGTCAAACACTAAAGTGTTTTCGCTTTACTTTGGTGCAGAAGGAAGTGCCGGATATGGGCTTGCTGCCGCCGTCGTAACTCTATTCACGGCATATTACAGTTTACTGGGAGGGCTACGCAGCAGCCTGCTCACGGATGGTGCCCAAATGCTATTCGCTGCCGTATTGTTGGTCATTATTCTAGCCACATTAGGACCAGGATTGAGCACCAACGGGCTTCCAACTGCTGATGGCGAAACCCAATCAGCCGGATTGACGTTTTGTGCACTGGCGTTAGTGCAGGTCTTAAGCTATCCCTTTCACGATCCAGTTCTGACCGATCGGGCGTTTATTACCTCACCTCGCATCATGGTCAAAGGATTTTTTCTGGCGGGGATTGTGAGCGGCGGATTTATCCTGCTATTTAGCACGGTGGGGCTGTATGCTCGTGCCTTTGGGCTTGAAGGCGATCCCGTCTTAACGGTGCCCGCTACATTAGGACTGCCACTTCTACTAATTTTTAACGCCATCATGCTCACCAGTGCCGGATCAACCCTCGATTCAACTTTCTCCAGCACAGCGAAGCTAACAGGGCGTGACTGGCGGCAGCGGCATGGGAAACCTACCGAACACCAAGCCCGAATTGGTCGTTGGGGGATGATTGCGATCGCCATCTTTGGGAATCTACCGTTGCTCAGCATCTATTTGGGCGATCGCATCGGACCTGCAATTATTTCAGCAACAACCATTAGTGGCACGATGGTGATGGGGTTGGCGCCTATCTTTCTCCTGTCATTTATTCCAGGAGTGGGGCGGTTGAGTTTTTATCTTGCCTTCTTTCCAGGGCTGATATTTGGCATTTTGCGCGTGATGGAAAATGCTCTCAGCACTCAAATCTTTCCAACTTGGGTGGGCATTGGAACTGGAACCTATGCCATTGATTTAGGTATTAACATCTACGGGCTACTATTTTGCACGCTGGCTTATTTGATTGGCGCGTGGATTAGTCGTCGGTTTGGAGGGGCGAAATTGGGTGATGGCAACAGTATGCTCTAATCTCGCTGCTTTAAGAACTGATAGGTAGGCGGCTGCCAAATCTCAGCGCTAGACGAAAAATACGCTATTGACAATATCGGAATGACCAACGTTATAAGAGCAACAAAGGTGCCGATAACATTTGATAGAGTCCTATGACTTCGTTCGTGAGGTTTGTCGGTCTGACTACTACTACTACCAGATTCCATGCCAAATGAATAATTTAAGGAAATGATTGAACTACGCGTGATACAAGTATGCACCACTTTATATAAGCAGACATCAAAGCATCAGATATTTACTCACACCCGTTGACCCCTTCACCACACCAACTTCAACGCCCGATAACCCTATTCCGGGTTCAGCACTATTGCTTAAATACCTGATAAATCTTAGCGTTTTGCGCTGGGATAAATTGTTCGGTTAATACCATAATTTGGCTAATCCCTATATTAGAAGGTGTTTCCTCATCTGCCATCAATCAAAGGAGTTAGGAAGAAGACTCCATTTGCTGCCGAATCTGCTTCAATTCAGACAAAATTTCCTTGAGAAGTTCATGGGTTGCGGTCTGAGGGGGAGCTTGAACGTTGATAGTGACTTGCTTAATACCCAAAATATCTCGTGCAAATCGGGCAACTTCATTGGGATGAAATAGAAGCGGATCATCTTTATGATTGCGAAGTTCAGGATTCAGGCGTTTGGGATTATAGGGAGGATTCAAATCATCAATCTCGGTGTTTGTATATCGATAGACAGATGCCCTAGAGCGATTTAGAGCATTTTGAACTGCATCGACGGTCATCAAGCTTGACTGATCAGGTTGAGATATCTCATCCATGGATTCGTATCAATTGTAGACTTACTGTATTATTTTAAGTCCAAATTTGGACAGTCTATTCTTAGTTTGAGAAAAATCTGACCCTTCGTCAATTTTATGGCAGTGCTCATCGATGAATGATTTTCGGAGGGGCATGGCATTGCCATGCCCGTACAACGCGTGGTGGGTGAGCT
>DBGGTD010000102.1:0-3429 GCA_051162585.1 Elainellaceae cyanobacterium | reverse complement strand
CACCTTTCCGAGGAACCGCCCTGTGCGGACCCGCTTGCAGGGTGGTGTGGGAGGGGGGATTCGTGAGGATTCTCCCTATCCCGATTTAGGTGGCATCTCACGCACTAGCTGATATAGTTTTGCTTTCTCCTGAACGAAACCAACTAATGCATGTTTCAAAAGCATCAGTCCAATCCTGATTTGGTGACATTGGAATAGGCTGAAACTTGAGGATTTTTCCAGAATCTTTATCGTCGGGAATCAACCATCGACCAACGGTATACATGTATTTACTCCAATCCTGTGTTGATGGCTGCATTGCCACAGCTAAAATGTCGAATTCACCAAAGCGGTATGATCTGGTACCTTCACCAGTAACCGGATCAGTTCCACCACGCGTCTTTTGAGTTTCTACGACATACATATTTGAAGGGAATCGTCTATACCCTTCATTTGCAAACATAGGACGAAATTCTTTACTACGCTGAAGCTTAACTTGAACACTGACTGCTCCAATTTCATCAGCTAGCCTAAAATCATAGGGTAAATCACCTGGTGGAGTCTCATCGCGCCAATTGAGCAGTTTTTGAATTACTTCTATTTCAAAGGCTGATTGCGCGATAACTCCACGCATCATACGAAACGTTAGACCTGTTTTATCCCTAGCAAATGCTTCTAAAATAATCTCAGCTTCTGTATTAAGCTCAACCTCGATAGGATGAATAGGAAATTCTTTACGGAGCATCTGGAAAATAGCTTTTCTTTGGGATGACGTACACGAAGCTAATAGTTGCTCGACTTGACGTAATTTATCGTTCATCTTTTAAATTCTGAGGTCGTCCTGGCTCACCTGGCTGAAAGTTCTCAATTTCAGATCGGGAGACAAAGATATATCCGCCTATCTCCAGAACTGATAACTTGCCTCTCTGAATCAAACGGTTGATCGCTTGCCGTGAAACCCCTCGAATTCGAGCGGCTTCAGCTTGAGACACCCAATCCTCAGGATTGAAAGCAGAGTCTTCGGAAAAATTGGTTGACATTGTCAATCAATTGATGTACCTTAATTTGTGGGTTAGTAGACCTAATTTACGATCTATGGAATGTTTTGACTACTGTGGCTGACTCTTTTGCTAATCAGGCCAAACTCAACTTTGCAGTCGCTGACTTTGAGAGGACTCAGGTTAAAGGTTTCTCACCTTTCTATACAACTGATTACGGATCGGCTTATTTAACTGATTCCCTAAACTTATTAAAAGCTCTCCCTGATAATTCAATAAACTTAGTCCTTACATCACCACCTTATGCTCTGCACTTCAAGAAGGAGTATGGAAATGTAGATAAGGATCAATACATTTTTTGGTTTATGGAATTTGCGAGAGAGATTTTGAGAGTTCTGTCTAGTGATGGAAGTTTTGTCTTGAATATTGGGGGCAGCTACAACAAAGGTCAGCCCACCAGATCTTTGTATCACTTTAAGCTACTTATTGCTTTAGTCGAAGATGTTGGGTTTTATCTGGCTCAAGAATGCTTTTGGTATAATCCAGCCAAAATGCCCATGCCCGCTGAATGGGTTAATGTGCGTCGAATTCGTATAAAAGATTCAGTTGAGTACATATGGTGGCTATCGAAAACACCTTGGCCAAAGGCATCTAACCACAAGGTTCTCACTCCTTATAGCAAAGATATGATTCGCTTGAATCAGAAAGGCTTAAAAAAAACAGTTCGTCCTTCTGGACACAATATTAAAAGTAGTTTTAGTAAGGTTGATGCTGGAGGCTCAATTCCATCTAATGTTATAGAAAGTGGATTATTAGCTGAAGAAACGCCTGAAAATATGTTGATTTTCGGCAACAATGCGGCTAACGACGCTTATGCTAAGGGATGCAAGAGTGCCGGTATTAAGCGCCACCCAGCACGTTTTCCTGCTGCTCTTCCTGAATTTTATATAAAGCTGCTGACTGATGAAGGAGATTTAGTCCTAGATCCTTTTGCAGGTTCAAATACTACGGGGGCGATGGCCGAGAATTTAGAACGCCTATGGATTGCTTCAGATAATGTCGAATCCTACTTAGAGGGCAGCAAGTACAGATTCTTTCAAGCGATTTAGGCAAGGAGTGCGCCACCTAACGATTAATAGGCTGAAATTTTCCGCCTAAGATCCGAATTTGGGTGGATAGGCAGAATGATTCAGCATAACGTCCCAAATTTCATGCTTATGCAGATGATTTCTGCACAATATGCCGCTCAGGCAGAATAGCTAGAATCTTTCCGCATATTTTCAAATTCGTTACGGAGGTGAGCGAGTGGCCTGTTAGTGCGATCGCCTCTCTAACGATTGAAATGATGACATCAATGATACGTCGATTTCTGCCTGGGCAACTTAGGTCTATGACCAGTCAGGGTTAAAAAAAGATGAGCTGATTGGGGCATACCCCGCAAACACTACTGAAGTAAACAGCGTAGCTTACCCCATGCTGTTTCGAGCGACAGCTCAACGCCCTGCTCAATCACCCCAGTTCTTCACTCTGTATACTAGATCTTAAGCTTCGTTTAATTTTTTATCACGCATGATGTCTCCCTCCCCTTCGATCCAGTTCTTTGAAGGCATTTCGGAAGAGCTTAGCAACGTGAGTTTACGCAAGGGCGCAACCCCAGACGCTAAGCAAGTCTTGATGAGCTTCGACGATTTGGAATCCATCAAACGGTTTCAGAGCTACACCAAACGATTTGCCAACGGTATGCGTTTGATTGATGAAGAGGGCCAAATCAGCATCGAACCCAGCTCAGTCCAGTTTGTGTTTGGAGGGCCTGAAGGCGACGATCTGAAGCGGGTAGAGTGCAAGTTTGAGATTGACCGTGACGACCATTGGCAGCGATTTATGCGGTTTATGCATCGATACGCCGAGGCAAACGGAATGGTATATGGAGAAACAAGCCAGCAGTCTTAATGCGCATCCATCGAACAATCATCCAGAGATCAGTATCGAGAGATCATAGAGATGTGTTTAGAGTAATCATCAGCGCTGAAGACCACAGACGGGGTAGCACATGAGAAATGGAGAACAGAGATGAAGGTTGCAGTGACTGGCGCAACAGGATTTGTGGGAACTCGCCTAGTCGAACGGCTTCAAAACGAGGGTCATCAGATTCTCGTGTTGACCCGCAATTCTACCCACGCACGCCGAGTATTTCCAGAGTCTGCCTTCCCTAATGTCGAGATTCAAGAATATACCCCAACCCAATCAGGAGACTGGCAAGATGCGATCGCCGGGTGTGATGGGGTCGTTAATCTGGCTGGTGAGCCGATTGCCGAACGCTGGACTCCTGAACGACGAACCGCCATTCTCAACAGTCGCCAGATTGGCACTCAAAAAATTGTGGAGGCGATCGCCAAGGCTGACCCCAAACCGAGCGTTTTAGTCAACTCCTCCGCGGTGGGCTACTACGGCA
>DBGGTD010000101.1:0-3156 GCA_051162585.1 Elainellaceae cyanobacterium | reverse complement strand
ATTCTGAATCAAATCGATGAACGGTATGGAACAAACGTCTTTGAACGAGTCATTAACGCCTTCTATCGATTTGCTCAGGTCATCGTCAAAATTGACAGTCGAGTCACTCCTAACGAAATCGAAGCGTTAGCGCTGGTTTGGGAGATTTTACACACCCATCAGCCATCCTACTCATCTGACTGCCAGGTCATTCAGACGATGGAAGAGCGGTTTACCTTTGCAACGTCGTCGCATATCCAAAATGCAGACGCTGTTCTGAGTGAGTTAAACCAGCTCATCGGCATGGATCATGTCAAAGAACAGGTGAGAACGCTAACCAATTTTCTTAAGGTGCAACAGTTGCGATCGCAACGGGGCATGGCACGAACTCCGGTTTCGCTCCATTCGGTATTTTGTGGACCGCCGGGAACGGGAAAGACAACCGTGGCGCGCCTAGTCGGCAAGATTTATAAAATGCTGGGATTTCTTCAGAAGGGACACTTGGTTGAAACCGATCGCGCCGGGATGGTTGCTGGATATGTTGGGCAAACGTCAGAAAAAGTCGATGAGCTGGTGAAGTCTGCCTTAGACGGTGTGCTGTTTATTGACGAAGCATATGCCCTCAAGCCACATGGGGCACTCAGTCATGATTTTGGGCAGGAAGCGATCAATGTTTTGTTAAAGCGGATGGAAGACCATCGCGATCGCTTCGTCGTCATTGTAGCTGGCTACACCGATGAAATGCAGAGTTTTATCGAATCAAACCCTGGCTTAAAATCGCGCTTCAATCGGTATATTTATTTCGATGATTACACCCCGGACGACTTGTTGCAAATTTTTGCCAAGTTCTGCCAGGATAGCCATTTCCAGATGACGGATGAGGCAACTGCAATACTTCATCAGCTGCTAACGCAACTTTATCATGAGCGCGATCGCACCTTTGGCAACGGTCGATTAGTCCGTAATATTTTTGAAAAGATCGTCGAAAAGCAGGCAAACCGACTGGCAGCCGTTGTGATGCTAACGGATGAAAAGCTGACGATGATTCTTCCTGAAGATGTCACCAACGTGGTTGACGACTACTATGGGCGATCGCCTCAGCGAGATGCGCCGACGCCAGCACCCATGACAACCATCGCCCAATCATTGGAGTCGTCGCTACCCAGCAAGGCTGATTCGTCCTATCCATCTCAATCGGACCGCTCCAATTCCGTCGAATCTGCTTCGCATAAACCCATATCTCCCACGCCTATTCCGGTTACCACGCCTCAAACCCCTAAACGGTGCAGTGCGTTTCCAAACCTATCAGCAAAACCCTCAGTCAAGACCACCGCGCGACCAAACGATGTGGCAGCCAATCGACTCAACGCTCGCATTAACCGAGCCTTGCGCCTGATGAGCATACATGCGTTAGTCTCCCAAAATCATGATTGTTTGCAAATCATATTTGAGGCAGACTCAATACCGGATATAGAAATGATGACCCTGTTAGTCCACAGCGAATTAAACTTGGTCAATCTACCTAGCATCAGTCGAGTAAAGCTGTTTGGGCGCAAGCAGGGCAAGATTCTTCCCGCGTGGAGCAAAGAATTGCAACGATAACACACACGAATCATCCTTCGAGTAGATACATGCGTTGATGCAATTTGATAAGGATAGAGCGCAGCGTTTAGCTATTCGTGAGACAGCGTTATCTTGATAGATGTCTATAAGGGAGTTATTCGCCTTTGTAGCTCTTGTCATGAGTTGACAAATTGCTTTAACGCCAATCAATTAGGCATCTAGTCGCGAGTCATTATGAAATTTCCTTTTGGACAGGCATCTCAGTCTCCTCAACCCGTTACCCCAGCTGAAAAGTCAGGATTAGGAGCGTTGGGCGGAGTCTTTACCCCCTCGATTCTGACCATCCTAGGCGTGATCATGTATCTGCGATTTGGATGGGTCGTTGGAAATGTTGGGTTGTTTGGCACGTTGATGATTGTGACGCTTTCCACGCTCATTACTCTACTGACGGCTCTTTCCATTTCTGCGATCGCCACCGACCGAGTCGTTCGCATTGGCGGCGCCTATTACATGATTAGCCGATCATTAGGCATCGAAACAGGTGGGGCTGTCGGCATTCCACTCTATTTTGCTCAGGCGCTTTCGGTTGCGCTGTATACGATTGGCTTTGCAGAAAGTATGGTCGAAGCATTTGGAGGTCTAAACCAGCTCTACATCGCCCTCATTACCACGATTGGCGTCGCTATTTTGGCAATTACCTCTGCGAAAATTGCAATTCGCGCCCAATATTTCATCATGGCGGCCATTGTTCTTTCATTGATTTCGCTCGCGTTTGGTAGCCCCATTGAAGGTACTCAGATTGAACCGTGGGGCGCTCAGGGCGGGGAGCCATTTTGGCAAGTATTTGCTGTCTTCTTCCCAGCCGTGACTGGGATTATGGCAGGGGTCAATATGTCTGGAGATTTGCGCGACCCGATCCGTGCCATTCCCACAGGAACCCTAGCGGCGGTAGGCACAGGCTATGTCGTATATATGGTGTTGCCCATTATTTTGGCAAATCGAGCCGATGCCACAACCCTGATTGAAGAACCTTTGGTCATGCAGCAAATTGCGCTTTGGGGACCCGCTATTCTTTTAGGAGTTTGGGGATCAACTCTCTCTAGCGCGTTGGGCAGCATTTTAGGAGCGCCCCGCGTCTTGCAAGCTCTGGCACGCGATGGAGTCTTACCGTCTTGGCTGTCGTTTTTAGGAAAAGGCAGCGGAGCAAATGATGAACCCCGTGTTGGTACCGCGGTTACCCTGGGTATTGTCATCGCAGCAGTGTGCATCGGAGACTTAAATCTGATCGCTCCCGTGCTGACGATGTTTTTTCTGACCACATATCTCGTCTTAAACGTGTCAGCGGGGATTGAAGGCTTCTTGCAAAGCCCATCATTTCGCCCCCTGTTTCGGGTGCATTGGTCATTAGCGCTGCTCGGGGCAATCGGGTGTCTAGCCGTAATGTTTCTCATCAATCCAATCGCCACAATTACGGCAGGCGTCATCGTTCTAGCGATCTATTTCTGGCTTCAGCGTCGAGAATTGCAAACCACATGGGGAGACGTGCGTCGAGGCGTCTGGATGATGATGATGCGCACAAGCCTTTTTCAGTTGGGGCATCAGGAAGATTCGAAG
>DBGGTD010000100.1:0-3580 GCA_051162585.1 Elainellaceae cyanobacterium | reverse complement strand
GCTCTGATGCGCTGCCCCCCGATGAAATTCGCCCATTTTACACATTCCCGACAAAAATCCAGCTTGACCAACAATCTCTCGTCATTAATGGAAAAGAGGTAAATCTCCAGTCGGGGATGTCGATTAGCACAAATATTAAAACACGCGAGCGTCGAGTGATTACAATTTTCACGGATCTCTTTGTTCGCAAGCTTGAAAGCTTGAAGAACACCCGATAATGTGGGTGAGATGCCTACTCAGTATCCTAAAACTCCTGATGGGCGTTACTTTGTCGTCAATGGCAAGCTGTGGAGATGTACCGATCCGCATTTGGATGAAGGAACTCGAAAACGGCTTGTTAACGAGTTGATGAGTGCCCGCCGAGCTGTGAAGACAGCTAAGCAGTCTGACGATGAAGCTGCCTTAAATGAGGCGCGACGACGAGTTAATGACGCTAAAGTCGCTCTTGGAGAAAGGGGAGATGTATGGTGGAACGATGGAGCACCCGACTACAGCCAAATGTCGGTGAAAAACACGCCCTACGCAGATTGGTATGAATCAACAGTGAATATGTCGCCGAACGAGAGTTGATTGTTCAGCGACGTGCTTGTTAACCATTGCTAATGCATCCCGAATCACGTCAACGCCTGCGCCTGGATGACACGACTGTTCGGTCAAATGGCGCTTCCATGCGCGACTGCCAGGTTGTCCGGTAAACAATTGCAGCATGTGGCGAGTAATTTTGTTGAGCTTCAGCCCTTTCCGGGTCCAATCATCGATGTAGGGAAGCATTGCCTCAGCGACCTGATGACGGGTCAATGATTGGGCTGATTCCCCAAACAATTCTGAGTCCACTGTTGCGAACATGTAGGGGGTGTCGTACGCAGCGCGACCGATCATGACCGCATCTACAGCCTGCAACTGGTTGTGAATCTGTTCTAGAGTTTTGAAACCGCCGTTAATCTCAATCCATAGTCGCGGGAACGTTTGCTTTAGCCGATAGACCTCGTTGTAGCGCAATGGCGGAATATCGCGATTTTCTTTGGGGCTTAAGCCTTTTAGCCAAGCTTTGCGGGCGTGAACGGTGAAATGTTGACAGCCCGCTTCGGACACGATGCGAACAAAATTTTCGAGGTCTTCATATCGATCTAAATCATCGACTCCAATGCGATGCTTAACGGTCACTGGAATATTGACACCCTTAAGCATCGCTTCAACGCAAGCTGCAACCTGATGAGGCCGCGCCATTAGACAGGCCCCAAAGTTACCGTTCTGGACGCGATCGCTCGGACAGCCCACATTTAAGTTAATTGCGTCATAGCCCATATCTTCGGCAATGCGAGCACATTTGGCTAAATCTTGAGGACTGTCACCCCCGATTTGCAGCACCAACGGCTTTTCCTCAAGCGAGAATCCTAATAAATGAGCGCGATCTCCATGTAAAATTGCAGCACTCGTCACCATCTCGGTATAGAGCAGCGTGTGACGGGTAATCTGCCGCATAAAATACCGAAAATGGCGATCGGTGCGATCCATCATGGGAGCCACACTCAGTGGGTAATGCCAGAGTGGGCGATCGCTCAATGACGTTTTACACTGTGAGGCCGCTAGACCAACCATACAATCTAAAGACAAATAACCATTACCCAAATCATCCAAACCCAAAATAAATGCGGGTATTTGTCTAGCCTAACAGCCAAACGCAATTGGAAAAACTGCACTAAGTTTTTACACCATCACGCTTTGAAAGCGAGATAGCTTAAATAGGCTAGTATCATATGCTGTTGTTCCGTCTATTGCTAATTCAGACAGCATTTTGCCAATCAGCGTTGTGAATTTGAAGCCATGTCCCGAAAACCCAGCTCCAATTACAATCTGGGGGAAATTAGGATGACGATCAACCACAAAATGTTTATCGGGTGTCAGCGTGTATAAGCAGCGACGGGTTGAAACGGTTGGACCTGCCGCCCGTGGAATATAGTGTCGAGCAAAGTCTCGAATGCGTTCTACCCACTCGTCACTGGGGGTATAGTCAATCTCGCTGGGATGATCGACCGTTTGCCATCCATAGAAGGTTGTAATTTTGAAGCCAATACTGTCATCCTCGTGAGGAATACCGTAGGGCATTTCACCATACTCACCATTCATGTGAGCAAAAAAGACAGGAATGGTGCCAGGCTTAAAGTCGGCTGGATTATCAGGCTGGTAGAACCCAAGCTGGCAGGGCATGATCTTCAACGGCAGATGAATGCCTTGCTGGGCTAATAGCTCTTTTGCCCAACTACCCGCAGTAATCACGAGGCGATCGCACGTAAATACGTCATTAACCGTTTCTACTTCTACACCGCTATCACTCGGCACAATATGCACGACAGGCTGTTGATCGATCACAGTTGCACCCCGCTGCTGAGCGAGACGAGTGTGAGCTAAAACACAACTAGAGGCTTTGAGCAATCCGGTGGCTTCTTGGTAAAGCGCTTCCATCCCATCATCGAGACAGAATTGAGGAAAGCGGCTTTGCACCTCGCTTTT
Organism: Elainellaceae cyanobacterium; assembly: GCA_051162585.1. Classification (GTDB taxonomy): domain Bacteria; phylum Cyanobacteriota; class Cyanobacteriia; order CAZCXK01; family CAZCXK01; genus DBGGTD01. Next base: position 1,069 of record DBGGTD010000100.1, on the reverse strand, counting down.
TGTTAAATAGTCGTAGGGTAAGCCTGCCTCATCCATACTTTGTTTAAGCGTTTGGAATGTGTCCTGATGTGGACTGCCAAAATCCATGCCGCCTGTTTTTACATAGAGTTGTTCATTGGCTTCGTCTTCTAATGCAAACCACAATGGATACGCAGCTCGCATTAAATTGATGTAAATCGGATTGTCATAGGAATAGCGAATCACCCTTGAAAATCCGTAGGAACTGCCATTCTTGTGATTAAGCTCAAACTGCTCAAGCAGCAAAACGCGCTGTCCAGCCTTGGAAAGATAGTAGGCAGCCGCGCTTCCCATGCCGCCTGCACCGAGAACAATTGCGTCAAAATGCTGTGCCATAAATGCGTACTCAAATAAGTGTTGTGGATGAGGGGAATCAGGGACAGTGAACGAATAGATGAGCGAACTACTTACTATTTAATAGATGTAGAGATAGCAATTCCAGATGGGTTGTGAGCGGTGGGGCGGGCCGCGCCCGCCCCACCGCTCACGCACAATTCACAAGCGATTTTAGGATCGCTAGAGTAGCGAGTCGTCTAATTCTCATCCAAGATAGTGAGTTTTAAAGACCAAAAATGTATCCTCAAATACGGTTGTCATTACAAGTGCCAGTTTTTCAATAAAACCTGACAAACTGCATCAATTAATAAGCTCATTATGTGACGATTTAACCCTTAGCAAATGACTGAAATTAGCTCCCAATCAAGATAGTAGGAAATGGCGAGATAAACCGGTCTTATATTTTTCATTTATCCATGACTTTTTAGTTCGTTATTACGCTTGTAATTACAAGTTGTATTTGCTAGATTCATTTCTCAAATCAGGTATTTAATGTGGGTCGCAAATAGTAACGGTTGTCACTGATTCATAACTAAACAAGTCCTGATTCACTATCACCCATACCCATCCAGTATCTTAGGTCGCTCACTTAAACTGTCACGGAGGAAAACATGTTTGAACAGGCTTTGGAGAATATGAAACTGACTGACTCCGGACCTCCAACGCGAGATATGGAGATCCAAAACGCGTCACTGTCCTTTGATCAAATAGCAGG
>DBGGTD010000099.1:0-2881 GCA_051162585.1 Elainellaceae cyanobacterium | reverse complement strand
GTTCCTAAGCTGTAGTAAGCTTCTGGATAATTTGGATTGAGTTCAACTGCTCGTTGAAAAGCAGTGATAGCCTGATCAAAATTTTCTTGCTGAAGATAAATCTGCCCTAGATGGTAAGAGGGTTCGGGGGCATTGGGGCTGAGTTGTCTCGCTCGTTGAAAGGATGCGATCGCCGCGTCAAAATTTTGTTGTTGTTTATGTACTAACCCCAAGTTATAGTGAGCCAGTCCTAACTCGGGATCTAGGGCGACTGCTCTCTGCAAATATTGACCCGATAAATCAAAGTTGTTGCCCTCTAATAGAGCTGCTCCCAAGTTGGCATACGCAACCGCAAATTGGGGATCAGCTTGAATTGCCTGATAAAACGAGTTGGCAGCGGGCTGGAGTTGTCCGGTTTGGCGAAGCGCTAGGCCAAGGTTGTAGTGAGCTGCCGCTAGATTCGGATTCAGTTCGGTTGCCTGTCGAAATGCAGCGATCGCCTCTTGCATGCGTCCTTGCTGGATAAACTGTAACCCGATGTTGACCTGTCCTTCTGCCGTTTGGGAATTGGGCACAGTCTGGCTCAGCAACTGAGAATGAGGCTGAGCCTGACTCGGTAGCGCAATCCCCGGCAGCGCGATCGCCAACCAGACAATCGTCAATACCTGACCCATCTCTTTCTTTCGATGCCTATTTCTATATCTGCCCATAGTCACCTAACTCCTGCACGATATCGCCGATAACTTAGTCTACGGCTGACCTGCACGACGAACCGAACTCAATTCAAGAATTTTGCCACTGATACAGTCAATGAATTTCAAGATTGAGCACGTAGTGACCTAGCCGTAGCTGATTTGACCAAAGCTCATATTCTAAGCGGAGGTGCCGGGGAAGAGGAGTGCCGGTTAAGTCTAGATGACGAGTAAAGTTGCGGAGCCGAATCTGATTATGGCTTGACAACTCGTTTTGCAGCCAGTAACGATTTAAGCCATAAACGCCCTGCTCCCAAAAATGGCGATAGCTCAGTTTTCCGTTTCCTTGCATGGTCATGATGACTCGGTACGGAGACACTTCTAACCACAGTAAACGAGGCGTTTGTAATGTCGACAATGTCCCCAGATCAGGAGCACTAGGCTCTGCATGTTTGCTTTGAATGATGGGTTCGGTCAATAGAATGTGAAATCGATTATTATCTTTCTCAAAGACCGTTGCAGAGGTTTCTAAAACAGACCAAAGTGGCAAGTCAAACGACATCAACGAAAGCGAGACTGGCTTGCGGTGCTGATTTAGCATAAATAGTAAAGAGCTTGAGGTACAAAAAGCCTAGAGGTGCGGCGGGAGTCGTAAGAAACCCAGAAAACGGTAGGATTGCAAGATTGGCTGGTATTGTAATTCCCAGCAGCTAGTTTATCCTAATGTCAACGGCTACTATAACCCTGAATATCACTGAATCTCATCATATTTTGATGATTAATCCTTCGGATGCAGGGCTCTCACTACAAGGCTCCATCCAGATCCCGGGGGATAAATCGATCTCTCATCGTTCACTAATGCTAGGGGCGATCGCCCAAGGTGAAACTAAAATCCAAGGGCTATTGCTAGGCGATGATCCGCAGAGCACAGCCCAGTGTCTGCGAGCTATGGGAGCCGAGATTTCAGACCTAAATGCTGATGAGGTCATTATTCAAGGTATTGGCCTTGGACAGCTTCAAGAACCTGCAGATATTTTAAATGCTGGCAATTCAGGAACAACGATGCGGTTGATGATTGGGCTGCTCGCCTCGCACCCCAATCGTTTTTTTACGGTTACTGGAGATTCGTCATTGCGATCGCGCCCCATGTCTCGTGTTATTCAGCCCCTACAGCAGATGGGTGCTAATATTTGGCACCGCAGCGGCGGGCTAGCTCCCCTTGCGATTCAAGGGCAAACTCTGAAACCTATTCATTACTATTCTCCGGTCGCATCAGCCCAGGTAAAATCGTGCATTTTGCTAGCCGGACTGATGGCAGACGGCCCAACTACCGTCACGGAGCCCTCTCAATCGCGAGATCATAGTGAACGCATGTTAGAGGCGTTTGGAGCAACCATTGCAACCGATCCCGAAACACGGAGCGCAACGGTGTCAGGGCCTGCTCAGCTCCGGGGGCAAACGGTCATTGTGCCTGGAGATATCAGTTCGGCGGCCTTCTGGCTCGTCGCAGGTGCGATTATTCCGGGATCGAATCTATTGATTCAAAATGTGGGCGTGAATCCAACTCGCACTGGCATTCTAGATGCGCTCAGTCAGATGAATGCAGACGTGGCGCTCGAGCATCAGCGCACTGTTGCCGGAGAGCCAGTTGCAGATATTCGAGTCCGATCGAGTTCATTACAGGCTTGTACGATTGAGGGAGACGTGATCCCTCGGCTGATTGATGAAATCCCGATTTTTGCAGTGGCAGCATTATTTGCTAGCGGCACGACGATTATCAAGGATGCTGCTGAACTGCGGGTTAAAGAGAGCGATCGCCTTGCAGTAATGGCAAATCAGCTCAACCGGATGGGAGCAAAGGTCACAGAATTGCCAGACGGATTGGAAATCACAGGTGGCAGCCCGCTTCATGGAGCCGACGTTGATAGCTATGCTGATCACCGCATTGCCATGAGCCTGGCGATCGCGGCGCTCACCGCTAACGGAGCAACCCGTATCTACCGTGCCGAGGCGGCAGCCATTTCGTATCCCGATTTTACGTCTACATTGCAGCGCGTTTGCAATTAAGCCTGCAATTAAATTAAAGAGAGCTGACACCCGCCTTGGCGATCGTAAAAAATTGCCTCCACATCACCTCGGCGATACATCGGAAACCCATTTTCACGGCGTCCTGAGAAGCGAGACTCCACGTCTAGTTCTGTCATCAGAGA
>DBGGTD010000098.1:0-4740 GCA_051162585.1 Elainellaceae cyanobacterium | reverse complement strand
TACCCACGGTTGGTGATAGTCCCCGTTGATGGCGATCGCCTGATCATAGCTGTCAATGGCTTCCTCTTTGCGGCCTAAGGCATAGAGCGCATTCCCACGGTTGTGCCACGGTTGGTGATAGTCTGCGTTGATGGCGATCGCCGTGATCCAACAATGCGATCGCTTTAGGGCGTCGGGATGCTAACACTAGTCAGGAGGCTTGAATGTTGATATACCGAAGAAATTCACTCAGCAACCAACCAGACACAATGCCTGAGAAGGATATACAGCTCATGAGTACTATCCCAAAAGATTTACTGAAGTGGCTGAATAACTTCTCTACTACTGGCTCATGATAGGAAACTGATGCTGTAAAAAGCCCCATAGCTCCTCCTATTGCGTAAGGCCAAGGCACACCAAGAGAGAAGTTTAACAACGCCATCACGAAAATGATGCTTAAGGGGAAGGAGAAAATGAGAACATCATTATTAATAAGACTTGGGATTTTGTTCCCTAAATAAACTGACCAGATCCAGAAGGCGACTATTGTCATTCCAAGGAGCACGCTACTGGCTAAATAGTCAACCGAGACGGCCCTAAGTAACAATCCTGCTAGAGCATTCAACAGAAAAGAGCCAAATAGCCACCACCATGAAACGTTATTTGAGTTTTCTTGCTGTGTATGCTTTGTTGCAACCTTCTCTGAAGGCTCAGAAGTGCTTTCTTTCTTTCCCCTGCCTTTCAAAGCAGACCAAATCTGCATCGCTGGTGGGATAGCCATAATCACCGTGGCGATTGTCATGACAATACCTATGATTGCATTTAGAATTTCAATACCCATATAGATGCTTGGCCCCTAACAACAGCCAAAACATCCACCAATATCACTTAAGTAGCGAATTTTCGCCACAAAAGTGCGATCGCCCCCACAACCCTATTAAATTTTTCTAAAGCTTGAAGTACGGTTGTTTTCTTTTACACCTTGGGTTATCCTCTGTCGGTAAGCGCTCAAATGAGCGGCGCTCTCTAGAAGTGCAGCCACACGTTCCAGAGAGCTAATCCCCAACTGTCAGTACACAGTCGGAGACTACAGTCTATGGTATAGCTCCTGTAGCCATCCTGCTTTGTCATGCAGAAAATTCGGGATGGCCTTTTGTTTGAGCGCCCCACAGTAAAAGGCAGAAGGCAGAAGGCAAAAGGCAGAAATCAACACCTAACACTGGGTTGTTTCAGCCATTTGAACTGCTCTGATGCATACTTCTGCTATCTCATCTACATAACAAGGAGCACATTCATGGTTTATCCACCCAATCCGTCTGGTGGGGCGGACAGTTCATCGCGTCCAGACGATGAGCGGCATACCCTACGCATCATTGCCGTCGGGTCAATCACCGTCGTCAACTACTATGTGATGCAGATGTTTCAACTCGACTATGCCGAACCGGATGAATGGTCGAAGCCCTTGCCCACGGTGAATCCCAATGAGGTGATGCGGATTCTCACCAAACGCATTCGGGGGGTAAACACTTAAAGGAAAAAAGCCCTTGCTGATTTAGCGAGGGCTAGTCAATCTTCGTATGCGTATGCGCGTCTACCCTTTGGTCTCTCATAATATTTAGGGATGAACCTGACCCGCAATATATATTGGTTCAGCTTCAATCTACTCATAGAAATTGATGACACCCATGCTTAATCAGGACTCATCATCAAAATGTTTGATGTTTTAAACATCGCCGCCGAGGTTTCAAACATCATGAACGAGGTTTAAAGCATCGTGGTTGATGTTTAAAACATCATGGCTGAGGTTTAAAGCATCATTCATGAGGTTCAAAACATCACTGGCGAGGTCTTAAACATCGTGGCTGATGTCTTGAACATCATGAACGAGGTTCAAAACATCAAGGTTGAGTGCGTTTGCCCTGGCAATGCAGAGCATAACGTCTCGGCGACCTTACAGTTCCCTACAATTAAGAAGCACGCGACCGAGGACGGTTGCACTTGTAAGAAGTACGTGACCGAGGACGGTCGCACTTAAATGAAAATATAGCGTTGCGAAATTTATGAATGGTATATAGCAACCACCACAATTTTTGGAGAGGCGCGATCGCACTCGATTGGATCATGATCAAACTTGATTGAATGCACCTATCAAATTTGCTATTTAATCAGAGCTTAAACGCAGCATAACCGTCATGCCTGTACCCTCTGCGCTAACGTTGACAAGACGAATTTAATCTTGGTGTAAGAGAATAGCGTGAGTAGTCAAGGAAAAAAGCGATTAAATGCATATTTGGCGATCGCTAGCTATGCCGCTGGAGGAGGAGCCGCGTCTGCCGCGCCAACCCCCTGTATGGAAGTCCCTAAGCAGATTGTATTAACAGCATCAGACGTGCTGATGTATGCGTCAATCTGGAAGATTTATTTCGAAGAAGATCTGACCCAAAAAGACATACTTTCCATGCTGGCAGAGCTTGGATTCGTCTCTGTTGCAGCACTTGGGACTGCCTATCTAGTGGCCCGAGGAAGTACGGCACTGCTGCACGAAATCACCGACTGGATTGGCCCGATGGGATGGGGAATGTCGGCGTTGATTTCGGGGTCTCTCGGAGGGCTGTCAGGTTTGGCATGGGTGCTCTACTGCGATCGCCTGTATGAACAACGCCATCTAAACTCGCGCTATCCAGACCCGCAACCCATGACAACACAGGTCAAGTCAACCTAGCAACCTTGTCTGTCTTTTCCCACGGGAGATCTAGATCCATGCGCCCCACATGTCCATAGGCGGCCAGTTTGCGATAGAATCCGCCGTCGACCTTAGCGGGTAGGTGTCGGAGATTAAACTGTCGGACGATTCCAGCGAGGCGAAAGTCAAAATGCTGGTTCAAGAGAGTAATAATGTCGTCTTCGGGAATGTTGCCTGTGCCAAAGGTTTCTACTTCGATGCTCACTGGGCGCGCCAGCCCGATTGAGTAGCTAAGCTGGACTTCACACTCATCTGCTAAGCCTGCGGCTACTACATTTTTAGCCGCATAACGAGCAATATAGGCTCCCACGCGGTCAATCCGCAGGGGGTCTTTGCCGCTCAATGCTGCGCCGCTGTGTTTTGAATATTCGCCATAGGTGTCGATGGCGTTCTTACGTCCAGTTAATCCTGAGTGAACCGACGGTCCTCCCATTACCACCAGACCATCCGGATTGATGAAAATACGGGTGTCTGCATCCGGTCGAATGGCTTCGCCCTCAAAGGCAGGATCAATCACTGCAGCTCGAATGTCGTCGCGGAGTTGCTGTAAACTAGGCGCTGATTCATCGAGCTGACTGGCAACAATAGCGATGCTGTGAATGCGGACGGGCTGGCGATCGCGATATTCGATGCCGACCTGGGTTTTACCATCCGGTGTGAGATACGGAAGGGTTTCACGGTCTTGAGCGTGCATCATTTGCTGTGCCAGCTTCCGCGCTAGCCAAATCGGGAGCGGCATTAGGGCGTCGGTTTGATTGCACGCAAATCCGAAGACAGTGGCCTGATTTTTAACCGGAATCGTTTCAATCTCATCATCGCTGAGGGATGCTTCATCAAAGTCTTGCTCCCGCGTGGGCGAAAATTCTTCTAAACTCGTCAAAATGCTGCAATCTCGACCGTTGAATCCGGCTTGGTCATAGCCTGTCTGCTCAATCACCTGCCTCGCCACTCGAATAAAATCGACGTTAGCGTTGGGCGAAAACCGAGCCGACAAAAAGACAATAGCCGTTGATACGGCGCACTCGGTCAGCACCCGAGCGTGAGGATCTTGCTGAAGAATGCGATCGACAATGGCATCACTAATCTGATCGCAGAGCTTATCAGGGTGGCCGGGGGTCACCGACTCAGACGTGAACATGAAATTTTTTCTCATGCCTGTGCTCCTTGCAATTCACTGGGCTGATTGACTTGGAGAGCTTTACTACTTTCATTGACCACCAGCGGCAGTAGTGCAAATATTGCAATCACCGCAGCATCAATGGGATCAATGGGCTGAAGTTTTAGAAGTCCTCGCAGCGGCGGCACCGCTAGCGGCAGAATTTGGATTGCTAACGATCCGGCGATCGCCCATTCTACATAGGGATTACGGGGTAGCGGTTTGCCCCCAAAGAAACTTTGAGTCTGAGACCGACAGCTTAACGTATGGAGAACTTGCCCAATCGTGAGACTCATGAAAATGACAGTGCTCGACTTTTGGCTGATGCCATAGCGTAGCAATCCATATCCGTAGGCTGCCAGCGCAGACACTGAAATCACGGCAGATTCAGCCGCGATCCGCCGGTAGTCATCGGGCTGAATAATGGGAGTCTCTGGGTCGCGGGGAGGATGCTCTAACACGTCAGGCTCAGGAGGTTCGAGGGCAAGGGCAAGCCCTGGAAAGATATCCGTCACCAGATTCAGCCAAAGAAGCTGCATGGCGTTGAGCGGTTCTCCGAGCCCGGCAGCAGTCGCAACGGTGGCTACCATGATTTCGCTCATGTTAGTTGCCAGCAAAAAGTGAACTGATTTTCGGATATTGCTGTAAATCGTTCTGCCCCGGCTGACCGCATCAATCATAGTTTGGAGATCGTCGTCGCCAATCACCACGTCTGCGACTTCATGGACAACGCTGGTGCCGCCTGAGCCCATAGCAACACCGACATTAGCCGCCTTGAGAGCAGGCGTATCGTTGATGCCATCTCCCGTCATGGCGACGATTTTGCCTGCGTCTTGCAAGGCCTGCACGATTTGCAGCTTAT
>DBGGTD010000097.1:0-6035 GCA_051162585.1 Elainellaceae cyanobacterium | reverse complement strand
ATACCATCAATTGAGGCGGGTTTGTGTATAGAACCCCGTGCCGCGGGGGCTCACCACACGTTCAACGTCCTAACGCGAGAGATACGGCTAATAGACATGAAACGTTGAGAGAGGTGGGCTCAGTTTGCGTAGGCCGTATTAAATGCCCAGATAATCAGAGCGACAATGCCGCCCAGCACAAAAATACCGGATAGGGCGATCGCCACTGGGGTGTCTGCCCCCTCAAATTTCATGATTCCTCGATTCTGATCGGTCATAGTAACTGCCCTCCTAAGCAGTGATGGTTCAAAGCAGTTCACCCGAATCGCGCAAAATAATTGAGTCTAAATTAACTCACCGCCAGGCTAACTCAACTTCGATTGTACTCACCACAATTATTTGACTCGCATCGTCTGTCACATTCCCAGGTTTTCTTAAGCTTTCAGAGAATTGCACAATGCCTATGCTACTTGTGATAATTCCCCCCTTGCAAAATTGTCTTGGCTCGATAGAGCTGCTCAATCAGTAAAATCCGCGCAATTTCATGGGGAAAGGTCATTGGAGACAGGCTCAAAAGCAAGGATGCTCGGTCTTTTAAGGTTTGACTGATTCCATCTGGCCCCCCAATTGCAAACACCACGTTATTTGAGGCATATCGAGTCAAGAGATTGGCAAAGTCGACCGATGAAATTAGTTTGCCATCTTCTGACAAGACGACGAGTGTTTCATCACCTTTCATGAAAGACAAGATTTTCTCGCCTTCTTTTTCTTTATCAGAATCTTTAATTTCGAGAATTTCAATTTCGGGCGATCGCTTCAGATAGATCGCTATTCCCTCTCGAAGCCAAGATTTCTTGAGTTTCCCGACGGCAATCACACGAACTTTTGGAAATGCGTAAACCATTGGATACCATCAATTGAGGCGGGTTTGTGTATAGAACCCCGTGCCGCGGGGGCTCACCACACAAACCTAAGTCCGTAGGACTATAGTACTTTTATAACCCTAAGACGGTGTCGAATATGGATGAGCTGATGTGGTGGATAGTTTAATTGAGACCATGATGCAGGAGCATCAGATTCCAGGGATGGCGATCGCCATCATCCAGAATGGGGTGCCTGCGGTGCTTCGGGGCTATGGTTTTGCCGATGTTGAACTTTCGGTTCCCGTTGGCGATCGCACCGTTTTTGAAATTGCGTCTCTCACCAAGTCATTTACGGCAATGCTGACGCTGATGATGGTCGATGATGGCGTGATTTCGCTAGATGATTCAATCACGCCTTATCTCGACGATCCGCCCTTGGCGTGGCGCCCCGTCAAGATCCGGCATATTCTCAGTCATCAGTCTGGCATCCCCAGCTACACCAGTACGAAAGACTATTGGAAGACCACGCGGCTTGATGTCTCTCGGCAAGACATTCTCAGTTATGTGACAGATTTACCACTAAACTATTCTCCAGGAAATCGCACCCATTACGACAACACGGGATATTATCTGCTGGGCTTGATGCTAGAGAGAGTCGGCGGCAAATCGTATGGACAGCTCTTGCGCGATCGCATCTTTGAACCGTTTGGGATGACCGACACCCAGGTGAACAATCCATATTCAATCGTGCCGAATCGAGCATCTGGCTACAGTCTGACAAATGGGCAGCTTCGCAATAAAGACTATTACAGCCCGTCAGGAACCTTCTCAGCCGGGAATTTGCTCTCTACTATTGCAGACTTGACGAAATGGGAAATCGCGCTACAAACAGACCCAATGTTGACGTCCGAAGTTCTAGAGCTAATGTGGACATCTCAAGAATCTAGAACTGGAAATGAACGGCACATTCAAGGATTTACTACTGGCATGGGCTGGTTTCTCCCGGCGTATCCTGATCGAAATGTTGCTGTCCATAATGGCTCAATTAGAGGATTCTCAAGTACAATGAGCCGCTTCATCACAGATGATATTACTGTCATTTTGCTGTGTAATATAGACACGCTTGAACGCCCCGATGCGATCGCCAAGAAGTTTGCAGAACAATACGTCCCGCACCTTGCCGATGTTCCCCTAATGCCCCCTCTTTGATGTCGCGATAAGGAAAACTATTGAAAATTTTAATCCTCACCGTAGGCTCACGAGGCGATGTTCAACCCTTTATCGCACTCGGAATTGGGCTAAACCAGGCGGGACACGACGTGTCTATTTGCACCAGTTCAAGTTTCAAAGATTTTATCATCGAGCATGGTTTGAGCTATGCCGACATGAATGATGACTTTGTTGAGCTTGCTACCGGCGATGCTGGGCGTGCCGCAATGGAGTCTGCCAATACCCTCATCGGCTGGATCAAAACGGCAATTGAACTTAACCAACGCCTTAAACCGCTCCAGAGACGAATGCTTCGCGACGAATGGGATGCCGCTCACGGAATCGACGTGATCGTTTACCATCCTAAGGCAATGGGTGGCACACACATCGCAGAAAAGCTTGGAATACCTGAATTTGCAGCCGTTCCAGTTCCGCTTTTAGTGCCTACTCAAGACTTTCCAAGTCCCGTGTTTCCTAATTTAAACGTGGGTGGCTGGTATAACCGATTAACCTATCGACTGATAAACTGGCTGACTCTGTCGTATAAAGGGTTGATTAACCAATGGCGAGACGAGGTTTTAAATCTTCCTCCCGCAAGCACCGCCATCAATCGAGTCAAACGCCCTGATGGCAGTCTGATTCCGGTGCTGCACGGCTATAGCCCTCACGTTGTTCCAGAGCCTGAGGATTGGCATGAGTGGGCGATCGCCACAGGGTATTGGTTTCTCAATACGTCTGAGGATTGGCAGCCACCTCCCGATTTAGTTGATTTTCTTAATGCAGGTCCACCCCCCGTTTATGTGGGCTTTGGGAGCATTAGCGGACGCGAGCCAGCAAAGACCGCTCAGATTGTCATAGAGGCTTTACAACAATCAGGACAGCGAGGCATTTTAGCGACTGGATGGGGAGGGCTGGATGCCTCTCATCTTCCAGATTCGATATTTAAAGTTGACTCGGTTCCTCACGACTGGCTGTTTTCTCACGTGTCAGCCGTGATTCATCACGGGGGCGCAGGCACAACAGCCGCCGGACTCCGAGCAGGCAAGCCAACTATTATTTGTCCATTTTTCGGCGATCAGCCGTTTTGGGGGCGGCGCGTGGCCGACCTGGGGGTGGGGCCTGACCCGATTCCACAAAAACAGTTGACATCGAATCGGTTGGCGATCGCCATTCAAGAAACCATCACCAATTCATCTATACAGCAACGGGCGGCTCAGTTGGGTGCAACTATTCGCCGCGAAGACGGCGTGACTCGCGCTGTGGAGTTGATTCACGCCTATTTAGAAAGGGGCAATCGCACTTATCCCGGAGATTGAGAATCGGCAACCTGTTGAATGTGAACAATATCTAGATTCAAGCGCTCAGCAATCTGCTCAACGGTCAGACCCAGCTCTAGCAGCATTGGCACTAATTCTAACTTTCCCTCAATTTTACCTTCAGCCCGACCTTCAGCCCGACCTTCAGCTAATACTTCTTCTCGGATGTCTCGGTAAACACGGGTTTCCTTAAAGGTGGCATCCAACATCGCTTCGACCTCACTTCGGCTGAGATTGATCAACTTATAGGCAGTAATCGTCACTACCATATCTATTATCTCTGAAGACACTAGATTTTCGGTATCGCCGCTGCGTGCTTGTGATATTAACTGTCTTGCTTGTTCAACAGTCGTTTCTTCCGGTTCAATAACGAGTTTTAGGAGGTGAATTCCAATAGACTGTTCGACATCTAGCTCATCAAGATAAACCCGGCGAACCTGATTACTGCTGAGTAAAGCACGATGAAGGGTTCCGTCATCGGGTTCTACCCGGCGGTTTGGGAAAATGAGGACTCCGCACCAGTCTGTAAACTCGTCTGGATTGCGGTACAGATAGAGAAAGAGTTCAGAGAAAAATCGGTGATAAAGAAGCGAATCTTTTTGAAACTGGACTTCTGCAAAGAAGATCGTTTTGGACGAGGCGCGTTCAGTTGGAAGAAATACACCATCGATTCGAAACGTGGGTTCTTTAATTTCGACAGACTCAAAGCGATAACCAGCAGCTTGTTCGGGAGGAATCTGGATCAGGTCAAAGAACAAAATCGGGAAGCGCTTGAAGAGTTGATAGAAAATTGCATCCCGACGCATGGCAGAGCAAATATGAAAAGCTCACGCCATTCTACCCTGACACGTGTTGCGGTTTGGCTAATCGTTGCTGCCTATATCCTGCCAGAGAGTTGCTTCAGAGGGGACTATAATCTCTGAATTCAGCTCAGTAAGACTAAAGCCATATGCGACTGGAATCAGGGCGATCGCACAGGAACCGACCCCGATCCCGATAATTTTCATCCATTCGATCTGATAATACTCTCGAACTTCGGGATGACGAATATAGAAGGGCACCCGCATCGCTCGTGCTCCTAATTAGATAAGTTGCCTCAAAATCTAGCTTACACAAAATTCAGTATCAAACGATACAGACTTAACAGTTATTTTCAGAATGCTCTGAACGCAGACTGATCCAAGCAATTCCTGACAAGATAGAAACAGGATTTGGTTGGCTCGTTTGCTCTGGCGCGGGCTCTCACGAATCTGTTGAGGCTCATCCATCTGCGCATCTTCATGAAATCATCTACGCCCATTGTCAAAGATCTCGTTTTGATTGGTGGAGGACATAGCCACGCGATCGCCCTCAAAATGCTGGGCATGAATCCTCTTCCTGATGTGCGACTGACGCTGATTACAGATGTCTACCATACCCCCTATTCGGGGATGCTACCCGGATATGTGGCAGGGCTATATACGTTTGACGATTGCCACATCGACCTGCGAACCCTGAGCCAATTTGCTCAAGCGTGCATGATAGCGGATCGAGCCGTCGGTCTGGATTTAGAGAACAATACAGTACTATGCGAACACCATCCTCCCATTGCATTTGATGTGCTGTCCATCGATATTGGAAGTACGCCTGCAACGGTTAATGTTCCAGGAGCAAACGAATTCGCGATTCCAGTCAAGCCCATTTCTAAGTTTCTCAACTACTGGGACGACTTTGTTCAGACCGTTAAGGACAGGCCGCAAATCCCTCGTCGAATCGGCATCGTAGGAGGGGGGGCAGGCGGGGTCGAACTTGCGTTATCGGCACAGGCACACCTGCAAACCATTTATCGATCTGCTCAGCAACCCCTTCAGAATATCGATGTTCATGTCTTTCAAAGAGGGGCTGAACTATTGCCAGGGCGTCATCCCAGCGTTCGTCGTAAGTTTCATCGCCTCTTTGCTCGTCGAGGCATTCAACTACATGTGGAAGAAACCGTGATTGCCATCGAAGCACAAGCTGCAGACTCGGTTCGCCACGTGATATGCGAATCTGGGCTGACTGTCGAGTGCGATCGCGTGTTTTGGGTGACGCAAGCCTCTGCCACGCCTTGGCTTAAGAAATCGGGTTTGGCAACCACCGAGCAAGGATTTATCAGCGTCAATGATTGCCTCCAGTCTGTTTCTCACCCTCAGGTGTTTGCAGCGGGTGATATCGCGACTCTGATCAAACACCCCCGTCCCAAAGCGGGGGTGTTTGCGGTGCGCCAGGGAAAGCCACTGGAAGAAAATCTTAGGCGATCGCTGCGAGATAAATCTCTCAACTCGTTCACCCCTCAAAAACAGTTTTTGATCCTAATTGGCACTGGGAAAACATCTGCGATCGCCTCTCGTGGCGGGCTTACGCTGGGTCCTTCACGATTGATTTGGTGGTGGAAAGACCATATCGATCGCGCGTTTATGCATCAGTTTGAAGATTTAAACCGGATGGACAATGATGGAAGCCATCTCCCGTGGGGTCTAGGAACTCGCGAAAAAGCCCAATCTCCACCTCCCAATTTTCAATACTCCCCCTCTGATTCGACCATGCACTGTGCTGGCTGTGGCTCAAAAGTTGGCGGATCGGTTCTAGAGAAAGTCTTGACGCGAATTCAGCGCGAACACCCCATCACAACCAATCGCGATGATATTCT
>DBGGTD010000096.1:0-4101 GCA_051162585.1 Elainellaceae cyanobacterium | reverse complement strand
TTTCTTGCTGAATCTGATTGACGACTTGACGCGGATGGTCAGGCCCGAGGACGATGAATTGATCATAGGGAGGCAAAGTCCCTGTGACGTCATCGATGAGTCGAGCTTGTTCGCCTGCCAGCCGATAAAATACGCCGGGTATTCTCAACACCTTTTTGGCGATCGCCCCGACGATAAATGCTGCCACTACTCGGGTCGCACCCACAACGTCAATTAAGGCTTGCATTCCGCACGCCGTCGCAAGGCTAGAGGTGGGCATAAAGTAGTAGCAAAGCCGTTTTGCAACCCAACCGGGCTTAATGTCTGCTGGATGCCGCCATCGTCCTTGCATAATTGCAACGGGGGTTTCGCCAAGCGTCACGATATCGCCAGGTTGAGCATGGGGAAGGACATACCGCTTGATGACCGATACCGGATCATCCAAGTGAGTGAGCAGATGAGTTTTGACGGGCAAGATATCTGCGTCGGATGTGGGTCGCCACCGATGGGAGTCTTCAGCCTGGGGAAACCGAAGCGGCACAATGATATGGCGCATCTTAGGAATACGCCCTTCAGGCCCATAGGTCAGATAATGCACCCGAATCCAAGCGGCTCGAAGCTCATCAAGTTTTTCTCCCTGGATATCCAACGTAATATCGACATGCGTCGTTTTACCAATTTTGACGATATACCCAAACCAATAGCCATCAGGTCGGGCAGGCGCATCCGGATGGCGGGGCGCAACCCGAAGCTGATAATTAACAGGGTCTAGACTGCCACTCGAAAGCAGCGTCACCTCGGCATCAACATGAGGAACCATAATTTCTAGACGCTGGGTGCGATTGATCAACTCTAAATCGCCTGTGAGTAGATATCGTTCTGGGCTACGAATGTCTAGATTCCACTCACCCTCGGTGAGTTCAAGCTGGTTGCCGGGTCGACGGCGATATTGCCCTTCGATCGCGACTCCTCCCACTGCTATTAGGGCTGCTAATGTGCCTAGCCCAATGCCAAGGCTTGCAATCACCACGTTGCCTCGCTTGTTGATACTACTTGTAGCAAGTCTATAGAAATCAGGGACTCTAAACCACGTCCAAGTCCAATCCTGAGCGTTATTTCTTAGAAAGTTTATTAAAGGGGTTAAATCTGACTGTGAGCAGGGATTAAATCCTGTAACTGAGTTGAAAATGCAAATTTACAACCCTTAACGTTTTGCAGTACCATCCTGTCAAGGGATATTTCTTAACATTTGTAAACTGAGTAAGAATAATCGCTAAGGAAATCGCTAACAGATACGCTTCTGGGGAGTTTGTCAATGATTCGGCTCGTTGTCGCTGAACGTGTTTGCTTAATTGGTCATCTGGTATCGATGGCGTTTGGATTAGCAGGATTATTGCTGGTGATGCCTAATCCGGAGTTTTTGTCTGTATTGCCTGCCGGACAAACCCTCTTTGAATGGAGCATGGCCGGTGGTGGAGTCATTTATATCGTGCTGGGTGCTGCAACGGTTGCGATCTATGCCTATCGCATGCTGGGTCTGAGAGCGTTGCTCATGTTTATGGTTCCGGCGATCGCCATTTCGCTCAGCAGTGAGCTGATTGGCACCGGTACGGGTTTTCCCTTCGGAGATTATTCATATCTCAGTGGGTTGGGGTTCAAGATTGCAGGGCGAGTCCCGTTTACAATCCCTCTGTCGTGGTTTTATCTGGGGCTATCGTCCTATCTACTAGCGCGATCGGGTCTAATGCAAATGCAGCAGTCGTTGAGCTGGTTTCGTCACCTCGTGGCGATCGCCCTGGGAGCAATGCTGCTAACATCGTGGGATTTTGTTCTTGATCCGGCAATGAGCCAGACGGCTTTACCGTTCTGGTATTGGCATCAAACGGGAGCCTTTTTTGGCATGCCCTATCAAAATTTTGCGGGTTGGATGGCAACGGGATCACTCTTTATGGGAATCGCGGCTATCGTGTGGAAACGGGAAGCTGTGGTCTTAAATCAGACTCAGTTAAACGTGCCGCTCACCGTATATCTAGGTAACTTTGTCTTTGCGATGGTGATGAGCCTCGCAGCTGGGTTCTGGATTCCAGTTTTGATGGGGATTGGTCTGGGAGTGGTACCTGCCGTCGTGTGCTGGTGGCGATCGCCTCTCGTCATTAATGTTGATGGGTTCTCCCGTCCGATGGTATCAGCCCATTCAACCGAGAACTTACCCCATCGTGGGTCAACCAGCCCCGTCGGAGTGAGCAGCAAGTGACTGAATGGCCTGTTCGCATCGACGGCGGGATGATCAGCACTCTGACTCTCCTGCTTTCTGGATGCTGCTTAATTTTGATCAGTCTTCAGATTCCAGCCGTGGCAATTTGGTTGGCTCGACTCCTGAGAGGGGCGTTTCGGCATCCTCCATTGGTGCCTCAGCATCCTACTCCTGACCTGCTAGGGACGGTCAGCATCGTCGTGCCAACCCTCAACGAAGCAGAGCGCATCGGCCCCTGCTTAGCCGGGTTAAGTCTTCAGAGCTATGAAGTCCGAGAAATTATTGTGGTCGATAGCCATTCAGAGGATGGCACGGTCGATCAGGTTAAATCAGCGCAGCGTCACGATCCCCGAATTCGCCTGATATTTGACGAGCCGTTGCCGACTGGCTGGGTGGGGCGTCCGTGGGCGCTGCATACAGGGTTTTTGCATAGCTCTGAGCAGAGCGAATGGGTCTTGGGCATCGATGCAGACACGCGCCCTCAGCCTAATCTGGTCGCAAGCCTAGTTTTGGCGGCGCAATCGGAAGAATATGACCTGGTGTCTCTGTCCCCTCGATTTATCCTCAAGACTCCTGGAGAATTTTGGCTGCAGCCTGCATTGCTGATGACATTGATTTACAGATTTGGCGCGTCTGGAGAATCCCCCGGTGCCTCAGAGAGAATCATGGCAAATGGTCAGTGTTTTTTATGTCGGCGATCGCGCCTGGTTGACCTTGACGGATATACCCATGCACGTCACTCGTTTTGTGATGATGTAACGCTCGCTCGATATGCGGCTCGTCAGGGGGCTCGCGTCGGGTTTCTGGATGGTGCCCGTCTGATCAGCGTCAGGATGTATGAAGGAGCGGTCGAAACTTGGCGAGAATGGGGGCGATCGCTTGACTTGAAGGATGCGGGTTCGATTGCTCAAACATGGGGCGACGTAGGCTTTTTGATCGCAGTGCAGGGAGTGCCGCTCATGGTGACCCTGGGGCTAGCGATCGCCATTAGTCTGGGCATTAGAACTCCGTTTATTGGGGCAGCCTTGGGTATCAATGGAGGCTTGGTCGCCATTCGGTTTGCGCTCTTAGGGGCGATCGCTTCATCCTATGACTGGACTGCTGGCAAAGCCGCCTCGTGGGCATTTTGGCTGTCTCCATTGGCTGATCCCCTAGCCGTTTATCGAATTTTTTTGTCCGCTCGACAAACGCCAACCCAATGGCGCGGGCGGACGTATCATTCATAATCAGCGACAGACAGATTCATGCTTGATCTTCTTCGAGATATTCCAGTTCTCTACCTCGGTTTGATTGGCAGCACCCTTGCGGGAGTTGCCACGGGAGTGGGCGCGCTCCCCATTTTGTTTATCCGACGAGTCACAGCAAATACCCAAGGCATCATGCTGGGATTTGGCGCAGGAGTGATGCTAGCCGCATCCTCATTTTCGTTGATTATTCCGGGCATTGAGGCAGCCGTCGAACAAATCAACAGTGACCTCTATGCCGCTTTTAGCGTGGCCACTGGCATTCTTCTCGGAGGCGTATTTCTCTGGTTGAGCAACCGGTATTTTCCTCACGAACACTTTTTCAAGGGACAGGAGGGGGTTAATATTGCCAATCTCAGGCGAATCTGGCTGTTTATCATTGCGATCGCCATTCACAACTTTCCAGAAGGGCTAGCCGTCGGAGTTGGCTTTGGAGGCGGCAATATCTCTAGCGGCACCGCACTCGCGATTGGCATCGGCTTACAAAATCTTCCAGAAGGGTTGGTTGTTGCGCTATCGCTAGTTGCAGAGCGCTATACCAAATGGGATGCCATTTTTATCGGGTTGCTGACGGGTTTAGTTGAGCCAATTGGCGGTTTTATTGGCGCAGCGGCTGTTTCGATC
>DBGGTD010000095.1:0-8697 GCA_051162585.1 Elainellaceae cyanobacterium | reverse complement strand
ATCGAATGTGCAAAAGCGTCCCTTAATGAACCCTAAAAACCCTATTATTTCCGTGTTTCTAGCAATTTGCAAAAATTGAGATGCTCCCTTGTCCAATGCCTTAGATCGCCATCAAAGTGCGACTGAGTAAAGGGTGTGGGGTTGGATTAATGAATGCTGCATCCAGTTAGACAGGTCAGCAAACGAGCGATCGCGATATTTGCCGTAGCGATCGCGCTTGTTGCGAATCCGTTGAGGGAGCGCAGGCAAGATGCCAAAGTTGGGGGGCATGGGCTGAAAGTGTTTGGGGGAAGCAGAGCTAATAAACGCAAACAAAGCTCCCATCATCGTCGTGTCAGGCAATGCGATTGGCTCTCGTCCGAGGGCAAGTCGAGCGGCATTAGTGCCCGCAAGCCAGCCCCCCGCCGCTGCAGCCGTATATCCTTCAGTGCCAACGAGTTGACCGGCTGCCAATAGCGTAGGGCATTTCTGAAATTGCAGCGTTGGAGATAGCAATTCGGGTGCATTAATAAAAGTGTTGCGATGCATCACCCCCATCCGCACAAATTCTGCCTCCTCTAACCCTGGAATCATCCGAAATATCCGCGCTTGCTCTCCCCATCGCAGATTGGTCTGAAAGCCAACTATGTTCCAAAGCTGACCTGCTTTATCTTCTTGACGAAGCTGAACCACCGCATACGGGCGCTGATCTCGATTGGCTGGGTCACGAAAATCTCCCTTACGAGCATCAAACAACCCGACTGGCTTGAGGGGTCCATATCGCATAGTGTCTTCGCCTCGACGCGCCATTTCTTCGATGGGGAGGCAGCCTTCAAAAAATTTGGCCGTCTCGTGTTCAAAGTCTTTGAGATCAGCTTGCTCTGCCTGACATAGCTGCTGCCAAAAATGAAGGTATTGGTCTCGATCCATCGGGCAGTTGAGATAGGCCGCTTCGCCTCGGTCATAGCGGGAGGCAAGAAAGGCAATGTTTTGGTTAATAGACTCGCCGACCACAATGGGGCTAGCAGCATCAAAGAAGCTCATGTAGTCTAAGCCCGTGAATTGATGCAGGTTGGCGGCTAGATCTGCGCTGGTCAGGGGGCCAGTGGCCATCACCACAATTCTGTCGGTCGGAATCTGGCGCACTTCCCCCCGCCGCAGTTCGACAAGTGGATGATGAGCGAGCGTTTCGGTCAGATTGTGGCTAAATACCGCCCGATCAACAGCGAGCGCTCCCCCCGCTGGGACATGATGCTCATCGGCTTTAGCAATGATCACCGACCCGAGTCGACGCAATTCTTCATGGAGCAACCCAGACGCGCGATCGCTCGCCTGTGCCCCAAATGAGTTGCTGCATACCAGTTCGGCTAGATGCTCGGTATGATGAGCCGGACTCAACTGCTGGGGGCGCATCTCATGCAGCACGACGGGCACGCCTGCCTGAGCAATTTGCCACGCTGCCTCTGTGCCCGCGAGACCGCCACCTATCACCTGAATCGGGTGCTGCATACTCTCTACCGTGGTACTGTGCTGAACTGCAAAGCTAAACTGCGTAATTTGTTGCTTTTCCAGCCTAGCGGATTAGAGGCACATTGGAGTTTTAGCGTGGATAGGCTGCGGCATGCTAGCGAAATTTATGATACCGGGTAGCCTGCATTGGCGATCGCCTCCTTCACAGCGGCATCGGATGCGCTGGTTTCCACACTGACTGCTTTGGTCTTCGGGTCTGCCTGCACAACCGCATCGGGATCGATGGCGTGGACAGCGTTAGAAATCGTGTCGGCACAGGCAGAACATGCCATGCTTGGAACGGTAAGTTGAAGCGTTGACATCACCAAAATCTCCTGAGATCACCCAAAAAAAAATTTCTTAGGAATGTAGATTTAATCCATACTTCCTAGACATCATTAATTTAAAGAATCTAGTCTACCGGAGAGTCAAGCCAAACCGTACAGATTGAACTTCGCAAACTCACCCCATTGCTAGACAATAATCGCTACGGGCTATAGCCGTACGCTCTCGCGTTAGGACATTGAATGTGTGTAGAGCCCCCGCGGCGCGGGGGCTCTACACACAAACCTGAGCCCGTAGGGTCATACACTCTAGTTCTTATCCTTAGTTACCCGGATTTCGCCCAATGGATTCACAACTGATTCAGCTTTTGGTTAATGGGATCGCTCTAGGCAGCATCATCGCCTTGGCATCTGTCGGTTTGACACTCACCTATGGCATTCTGCGCCTTGCCAATTTTGCCCACGGTGATTTTTTAACTTTGGGCGCATATATGACATTTGTCATCAATATCAGCGGGGTCAATATTTGGTTATCGATGGTGATTGGCGCAGCGATTACCATCGCCCTAGCCCTCCTGAGCGAAAAGCTTGTTTGGTCAGTGATGCGCGATCGCCGCGCCTCTTCAACTACTTTGATTATTATCTCGATTGGGCTAGCGCTATTTATTCGCAACGGTATTGTTTTGATTTGGGGCGGGGGCAATCAAACCTATGCCCTTCCGGTTGCTAGCGCGATCGATATTGTAGGCATCAAAATTGCCTACTACCGAATTATCGTCGTGATTTTGGCAGTGCTTGCCATTATTGGTCTACACGTGTTGTTGCAACACACCAAGATTGGCAAAGCCATGCGGGCAGTCGCTGACAATATTGATCTCGCACGAGTGGCAGGCATTAACGTTGAACAGGTCGTGATTTGGACGTGGATTATTGCCGCCGGGTTGACGGCTCTCGGAGGCGGGATGTATGGGCTGATTACTGCCGTGCGCCCCAATATGGGATGGTTCTTGATTTTGCCTATGTTTGCATCGGTAATTCTAGGTGGAATTGGCAACCCCTATGGGGCGATCGCCGGAGCCTTCATCATCGGCATTGTGCAAGAAACCAGCACCTACTTTTTGCCCACCGAATATAAGATTGCAGTGGCGCTATTGATGATGGTCTTAGTGCTGCTAGTGCGGCCTCAAGGCATATTTAGAGGAACAATTTAGCAGGTATTGAGCAGACCAATCGAACGGCTACCTCGGCGGATTGCACTGATCTGCGGCACTAATCTGCTGCTTCACCCCCAACCACCACATTACGAATTCTCAAGCTCGGCCCGCCACAGCCAACGGCAAGCCCGCTTTGTCCTCCTTTGCCACAACCGCCTGATTCGTCCCAAAAGAAATCATCCCCGACTGCTTCAATATCAGCCAGGGTTGTAAAGACATTGCCTGACAAAGTGACATCCCGTACAGGTTCAGCAATCTCTCCGTTGCGAATCATCCATGCCTCGCCCGCTGCAAAGGTAAACATTTCTCCGTTGGTCATACCGCCGAGCCAGTTTCGGGCATATACCCCTTCTCGAATGCCGTTAAACAAGTCGGCAACCGGGGTTTCGCCGCGTTCAATCCAAGTATTCGTCATCCGCACAATCGGAGGATAGTGATAGCTCAAACAGCGCGCATTCCCCGTAGGAGCTTCTCCTAGCTTTCCTGCCGTCTCACGAGAATGCAGCCGCCCAACAAGAATACCGTCCTTGATGAGCTGAGTTGTGGTCGCAGGCACTCCCTCATCGTCATAATAGTAGCTGCCCCGATGCCCTTCTGGCGCAGCTCCATCAAAGATTTGCAAGTTTTTAGGACCAAAGCGTCGTCCGATTGTCATCACTTCTAGCAAATCGGGATTTTCATAGGCCATATCGGCTTCAGAGAGATGCCCAAATGCTTCATGAACAAATAGACCTGTGAGAATCGGATCAATCACCACAGTGTAGGTGTTGCCCTTAACGGTCGGTAGCGCCAGCGCTTCGACCGCGCGTTGAGCCGCCTGTTGAACTTGGGTATCTAGATTATTTAAGTCTTCATAGGCTTTTCGAGATCCGGTCGTTTCGCGCCCTGTTTGAACGGTTTCGCCATTGCGAGCGGTCGCAGCAAAGCGCATTTCCATATCGACCCACGCTTGCTCTAAAATGGTGCCATCCGACGTTGCTAGAATGATGCGCTGGGCACTGTCGCCATAGCGAACCGACGTTGTCGCAATGCGAGAATCGACGCTCCGTAAGATTTCGGCATAGTGACTGCACAAGTATTTCTTTTGAATGAGCGGAATCCGCCGAGGATCAGTGCCGGTTAAGGGCAGATGTCGATTATCTTGGACGGGGTTAACGGGAGCTAGAATTGTTTCTTCCTGACCCACCAATCGAGCAGCGGCGATCGCCTCTTCAATCCGTTCTGGCAACCCTGATAACTGGTTAAAACTGGCAAAGCCCCATCCGCCTCGATAACAGGCGCGGACTTGCCCACCCACCGAAATGCCTTCGCTGAGGGTTTCAATGCGCTCACCCCTCAGCAGAATATCAGTGCCTTCTGATTCTTCAAGGCGAATGGCAAGAAAATCAACGCGCGAGCGATATTTAGAAATGAAATCAGCTAAGAGATCCTTATAGTCAGCAATGACGATCGACATAACACACCAGTTTGGACAACGCCCAAGTACGGCCCTACGGGCTCAGATTTTATGTATAACTCCCACATCGTAGTAGTTATACACACGTTTGACATCCTGACGCGATCGCGCAAGGCTACGTCAACATTTATGGGTTCTAGCTACATTGTGCAGCAGAGCGACGAGTCGTGGTAAATCGCATTGATTAAATCGCATGAGCGATATAGCCTTACGCTTTCGCGTTAGGACGCTGAACGTGTGTAGACCCCGCGCGGCGCGCGGGGTCTACACACAAACCTGAGCCCGTAGGGCTGTACAATAACTCTGCTGAGTCTTAAACCGTCTGATGACGCTAGATGACATCACCCAAACCCTAAAAAACATGTTTGCAGAGAATGTGCAAGTCATGGAACCTGATTCGTGGCAGGTTGAGCAGGGCAACTCTCGCGCACTCGTGTTGCTGTCCGAAGATTTATCATGGATGCGCGTTCTGATCACGATCGCCCCTCAAATTGAGGCGGAACCTTTCTTGTCTCAACTGCTAGAAGCCAACTTTGACACAACCCAAGAAACCCGATACGCGCTCTCTCAAGGTATCTTATGGGCAGTCTTTCAGCACGACCGCAACAGCCTGACAGTTGATGATTTTAAGCGGGCGATCGCCCGTCTAATTTCCCTTCAGCAAAAAGGATTATCTGACGCATTCAATCAGCTTGCCGAAACTCAGATCTTGCAAATTATTCAAGCCGCTAAGCAGCGCGGGCAGTCGCTTGAAGAAACCATGCAAACCCTCGACCGATTTTATCGAGAAGGCGTCATGGGCAGTGTAGACCAGCCTGCCGAACAGCGTGATGCTGTGTTAAACGCTTGGCGTCATCAGCTTGAGCGGCTTTGGAATGAGGGGTAGTGTGTCACCCTGTGTATATGTAAGCGTTGTCTAATGTTGCTTGCCATCTCCCATGCCTGATATCCTCGACATTCTCAAAACCGATTACAATAAATTTCCCAAAGACCAGCATTATGATATCTATGCTGAGGATGTTTACTTTAAAGACCCGCTCAACGAATTTCGAGGGTGCGATCGCTACCGAGAAATGCTGCAATTCATTGATCAGTGGTTCTCTGATCCTGACCTTGATCTGCACAACATTCAGCGTTCTGGAAATGACATCCGCACCGACTGGACGCTAAGCTGGACAACACCCCTACCCTGGAAACCTCGCATTGCGATCGATGGCTGGAGCGAACTCAAACTCAACGACCACGAGTTAATTGTCTCCCATGTCGACTATTGGCATTGTTCTCGCTTCGACGTCATCAAACAACACGTGTTTCCTCAGAAGTCGTCATAATGAGAATAAGCGTAAACACATTCTCAGGAAGGTTTGACGATCCATGCGCGTAATTCTGATGACCGGAAAGGGTGGAGTGGGTAAAACCTCAGTTGCCGCTGCGACGGGGTTACGCTGCGCGGAATTAGGCTATAAAACCTTAGTGCTCAGTACTGACCCTGCCCATTCCTTGGCAGATAGCTTTGATATGGAGCTAGAGCATACGCCCAAGCAGGTTCGCCCAAATTTATGGGGGGCAGAGCTCGATGCGCTCATGGAACTTGAAGGCAATTGGGGAGCCGTGAAGCGCTATATTACACAAGTGCTTCAAGCGAGAGGGTTAGAAGGCGTTGAAGCTGAAGAGCTGGCCATCTTGCCAGGCATGGACGAAATCTTCAGCCTTGTTCGCATGAAACGTCACTATGACGAAGGCGAGTTTGACGTGCTGATTATCGACTCGGCTCCTACAGGGACAGCCTTGCGGTTGCTCAGTCTCCCCGAAGTGGCAGGCTGGTATATGCGCCGCTTCTACAAGCCGTTGCAAGCTGTTTCGGTGGCGCTGCGTCCCCTCGTCGAACCGATCTTTCGCCCCATTGCTGGCTTCTCGCTTCCCAACCAAGAAGTCATGGATGCACCCTACGAGTTCTATCAGCAGATTGAAGAACTAGAGAAAGTACTCACAGATAACGCGAAAACCTCCGTTCGCTTGGTGACGAATCCTGAAAAGATGGTCATCAAAGAATCATTACGGGCTCATGCCTACCTCAGCCTCTACAACGTTGGCACCGATTTAGTGGTGGCTAACCGCATTATTCCTGACTCGGTGACTGATCCCTTCTTTCAACGCTGGAAAGAAAATCAGCAGCAATATCGCCACGAAATTCACGAAAATTTCCGTCCGCTGCCGGTGAAAGAAGTCCCACTTTATTCAGAAGAAATGTGCGGATTAGCTGCATTAGAACGGCTGAAAGAAACCCTCTATGCAGACGAAGACCCGACTCAGGTCTATTACAAAGAAACAACCATGCGGGTGACTCAAGAGCAAGATGAATATAGCTTAGAGGTCTATCTGCCTGGAATTCCCAAAGACAAAATTGACCTCAGCAAGTCTGGCGATGAGCTGAATATTCGCATTGGCAACCATCGCCGTAATCTCGTGCTGCCGCAGGCATTGGCCGCACTGCAACCCGCTGGAGCCAAGATCGAAGATGACTATCTCAAGATTCGCTTTAAGGAAGCAGTCAGAGCATAGTGACTGAAGCATGTTTAATACGCTAGAAGATTTTCTCGCAGAGTCTGTCCGGTATATTCGGTACGGAAGCGTCCTCGGCGTTGGAGTTCAGGAACTACCATGTCCACAAATTCTTCAAAACATCCGGGCGTATAGGTTGCGACCAGCATAAACCCATCTGCGCCCCCTTCATCCATGTAGTATTCCATCTTGTCAGCGATGTCGGCAGGTGTGCCCACCGTGATTGGCATCCCCATCCCCATTGCATAGTAAAGTGCAGCCTCCTTAACAGTGAGAGGGTCGCCACCTTTTGCGTAAATGATGCTTTCAAACAGCCCTTGGATGCCAGGAATTTCGATATTTTGCACATACTCATTCAAATCATACTTTGAAAAGTCTGGCCCAAAATGTCCTGATATCCACGCTAATGCACCCTCTAAAGGAATACAGTCGCGAATTTGCTCATATTTCTCCTGCGCATGGTCTCTAGACTCACCAACAATGCACTGTAATCCATAGATGAGCTTTACACTGCCGCGAGGACGGTTGAATGTCTTCTCTAACCGATTGTTCAAATCCTCCGAGTATTGGCGCATGCGTTCGACTGTCGGATGGACAGCAAAGATAGCTTCAGCATGTTTAGACGCAAAGTCGCGCCCTCGATTTGATGAGCCGGCTTGCCAAAAGACTGGTTTGCCTTGAGGAGAACGGAAGCAAAACGATCGCCCTTTGCAGGTGAAAAACTCCCCCTTAAAATCTACCTCATGGACTTTCGCAGGGTCGGCAAAGATGCCGCTTTCCTTATCTGCAATGATGGCATCGGGTTCCCATGAGTCCCAGAGCTGATAGCAAATCTCCATGTACTCTTCCATTCGATCATATCGTTTCGAGCGATCGGTCATTTCAGCTCCATACGCATCCCATTCGCTTTTAGAATACGAACTAACAATATTCCAAGCGACGCGACCGCCTGAGAGATGGTCGAGGCTGGAGAGCCGTCGCACCATTGAGTAAGGATGTTCGAACGCCGTCGATAGGGTCACGCCTACACCAAGGTGCTTTGTGGCAGTTGTAATGATGGGAACAATAGTAGAGGGTTCATGGGTAGGACATTGAACAGCCCACTTTACACAGGCATCTGAGCTTTGCTCGAAATTATTGTAGGGAGCAAGCTCATCGGCAATAAACATGGCATCAAATAGCCCTCGCTCCATGGTGCGAGCCATGTGTTGCCAGTAGGCCGGACTGCTCCAGTCCCAGTTGACCTTGTCTTTAGGATGCCGCCACATTCCCGTAGCGTGACTGTTTACTCCGTGCTGAAGGAATCCTAGAAGATGCGCTTTCTTTTTAGCTGACATATCACTATTTCCTCGTGTTTCAAAAACTAAATGGATGGGTTGCGAGACTGCTCTCCGGGAGCTAACTGACGGCTAGGCGAGTTTGCTGCAAAATGCTAGATAGCTCAATGAGTGACTCTTTTAGTCGGAGGTCAACATCGTCATCAAGCACAATGCCGCCATCATCAGTACGCTGCATCTGGGAGTCAACGATAAAGACGCCCCGTAGGATATTAGTCGCGCCTAATGTAGAAAAGAGGGGCTTCATAGCATAGTCAATTGACAGTAGGTGCGTAATGGTTCCTCCCGTTGCAATCGGCAAAATCGTTTTGCCTGCAAAGGCATATTGGGACAGCAAATCTAGCATTGCTTTCAGT